>JAYQWI020000029.1:0-3702 GCA_035871815.2 Candidatus Parabeggiatoa communis | reverse complement strand
TGTCTGAATGTATAACTACAAGGATTGTTTATAATAAAGGATTAAATCTGAGTAGGGTTTCGATCTAATCCCTTCTTATAAGCAATTATTGTCCTTCATTTTTGGAGAAACATAATGAAATCACAACTTTTACTCACAATTGTTTTATTACTCATCAGCTTATCCATCAACGCTGAAATCACCACCGATGGCACCCTCGGCTCCCGCGCCCATTTACCGGGCCCCGATTATCAAATCAGGGCGGACTTGGGCCAACAACACGGTGGCAATCTTTTCCATAGTTTTCAAGACTTTAACTTGAGTAGCCCTGAAAGTGCTACGTTTTCTGGCCCCAATAACGTCAGCAATGTGATTAGTCGCGTCACGGGTGGCAATCCCTCAAACATTGATGGGTTAATCCGCTCTACAATTCCTAATGCTGATATGTACTTCCTCAATCCTAATGGAATTATGTTTGGGCCAAATGCCCAATTGGATGTGCAAGGTTCTTTTCATGCCAGTACTGCTGATTACTTAGGCTTGGGAGAAAATGGGCGTTTTGATGCGCGTAATCCGAGTGACAGTATTTTGACGGTTGCACCGGTGGAAGCTTTTGGTTTTTTGGATAACATCGTTGCTCCAATATCAAAAGAAGGACGTGGCGAAATCATCGAAGCCGATTGGGACGCTAATCCCGTTGGATTAAATGTGCTTAAAGGCAAAACCCTGTCACTGATTGGTGGTTCTATTGAAATCAAAAAAGGAACTTTTTTTAAGACGAATAACGCTATTTTGCCCATCCGTTTACCCATGCTCTCGGCACCAGAGGGACAAATTAATCTTATTGGTGTCGCCAGCTCTGGGGAAGTAGTACCAACAGAAGCCGGTTTCTTCGATGTTTCTTCATTTAGCCAATTGGCAGACATCAAGATTTCGGATAATGCTTTAATAAAGCTCAATAGCGAAGGCAGTGGTAATCTCTTCATTCGCAGTGGTCAATTTTCTATCAGTGATAGTCAAATTGATGCGGAAGTTTTAGATTATCAAGAGGGTGGCACGATTGACATTCAAGCAAATAAAATTGCTTTAACTAACACCGATATCAATGGTAATGGTTCGGCTCATCTTTATCTTAAAGCCTCAGATAGCATTATAATCCGTCGTAACGATAATGTCATGGTTGGTTTGTATTTAAAAGGTGGAGATGTATTGTTGGAAGCCAAGGAAGTTGTTATGGACCATGCGGCGATCAATGCTAACACGGCTAGAGTAAAGAACAAAACCGGAAGTATTACCATTCATGCTGATAATCTCTTATTAAATAGAGGTGCTTTAGCCGCTGCAACGTTCACAACGAGTCAGGCAGGTCATATCAATCTTCAGGTTAAAGAACATCTTAATATCACTAACAATTCTCTAATAGCGACTATCACATTCGGTAGCGGCAATGCTGGCAATATTGTTATCAAAGCTCATGATATTAATATAGAAAATAGCCGGCTTAGGACGACTTCTTATGGACGCGGTAGTTCTGGTAATATCGCTATCCATGCTTCTGGACAAATGATCATAGCAGGTTCAACCCCAAGGGGAGAAGCCAGTGGCTTAATTTCCATGACAACGGCTCGTTATAGTACCCTCTACACTGAACAATTGAGTGAACAGGGTAGTATTACAATAGAAGCCGAACAACTTATTCTCAAAGATGGCGGAATTATTTTGACTTCTTCTTTGAGTGATCGACGATCTCAAAGAGGTGCAACCGGTCATATTTCAATTCATGTCAATGGTTCTGTGGAATTGTCAGGTGTCAATCATTATGGAGAAACCAGTGAGGGATTTGGTTCTGGGATTTATGCGATTTCTGATGGGCTTGAAAGTCAGAGCGGGGACAATGGTCATATTATCCTACAGGCTGGGCATTTAACTATAACCGAGGGTGCCGTGATTAAAACCAGTACTCGTGGTAATGCGAAAAGTGGTGATATTGATGTTCAAGTGAATGGTACCGTACAGATTAGTGGAAATACTGAAAAAATACCATTAAATCTGCCTCGTAACGCTCAGCTAGTCTATTTAGATCAATTTTCTCCCATGAGTTATAATCAGTCACAAAGTGGTATTTATGCAACCTCTGAAAATGCGACACCATCAGCGGCTGCAAGTGGTAATATTACCCTCAAAGCGCAGCAACTGATCTTAACCGATAAAGGCCAAATTTCGACCTCCAGTGCTGGTGGCAATGTGGCAGGCCAAATTATCATCGATGTGGAGAAACTTTCATTGGAACGTGATGCCCGTATTACTTCGGCCAGTCAAGCAACCAATACGTATGTTTTTGATAATCTCGCTGCCAAAAATCAGAGCATGGTAGCAACGGGCGATGTGGTCGAAGTTGTGGATACCGGTAATGGTAAAATAGGTTATTATGTCAATGTTGGTGATCGGTTGATCAGACCCACTTTGTTTATGACTGTTGCAAATATGGACGAATTATCGGCATTAAAAGAACAGTATCGCCTGACTCATGGTGATATTGTTGAAGTCAAAGAGATTTGGCAAGATCAGCCAGCCCGTTTTATCTATAATGTTGATTCTCAAAGCCCTGGATGGTTTAAAATTCAAGAAGAGTTACCCCCCGTTATTCTTCAAAACCTCACTGACTTGGATCAGATAAATATTGGACTTTACCCAAAAGGGAGAGCACCTTATGCTTATGCTAATGGTCAAATGATTCAAGTCAAAGATGCAGGGCATGGCAAACCAGCAACATTTATTCATACTGCTTATCAAACCAAAAGCGGAGATCGAGGGATAATCTCCCACACCATCCGAGTGACCCAATTTCATTTACCGAATCAAGCTGCTTTGCAGAGCCTTCAGGAACAAACTGATGTACTTAATGGGAGTGTAGCCACCGTTATGGATGGGGATACTGGCATCCCAGCTCGTTTTATTCGACAAAATAATCAGTGGTTTCAATTGACTGGTAAACGCCTGCGTGTGGCTAACATTCCAGAAATGACTGACCTTATTCTTACCCAACCGGGGTATATTGCCCAAGTGGCTGATAATGGGAATGGTCAAGCGGCTGATTTTATTTGGGAAGGAAAAGAATGGTTGCCTTTAAATAACCGTTATGAAGTCGCTAATCTCGCCCAACGGAATAATCTCAACGTCCAAACGGGTGATTTAGTTAAAGTGTTAGAAGCGGAACAAGGCCAACCGGAGAATTTTCTGTATGCGAATGGCAAATGGATCAAGCAAGTTCATGGTGGCAAAGCGGGAACAATTACCATTCAAGCTAAGGACATTCGTTTATCCGAAGCCAGTGAGATTACTACCGAAGCTATCAGTGCTGGTGGTGGTGGTATTACCCTTAATGTGAATAATTTGGTATTTTTGACTGATAGCAACATTAGCACTAGTGTTCAAGAAGGTGCTGGGAGTGGTGGTGATTTAACGATTGAAGAGCCACAGTTTGTCATTATGAACAACGGCAAAATTATTGCTCAAGCCAATGAAGGAAATGGCGGTAATATTCGCCTTGGTTCCAAGCAATTGGTCAAATCACCGTGTAGTCAAATCAGTGCTTCTTCTAAACGGGGCATTGACGGCAATGTGCAAATTGATTCGCCTGATATTGATATGGATGCATTTATGGTGATTTTGCCGGGCGGTTATGTCGAAGCACAATTGAAGCACTGTACAACCAAAGAAATT
>JAYQWI020000028.1:0-2283 GCA_035871815.2 Candidatus Parabeggiatoa communis | reverse complement strand
GCCAAAGCGATAAAAGGCGTGACTACCCGCTAAGCAAACAGACAAGTTTTTTCCTTCCTCTACCAGACAATTAAATACCACCTTTTCGCCTTCCTGACAATGACTCGCCGCAGTCGCGACTATTGATGGTGACGGCATTGGCTTATCGCCTGGGTTATCTATGCTGATCGATTCAGGCAAAGTGACTTCAGGCAAAGGCACTTCTTTTGAAGCTTGCGACAGGCAACCCGATAGGACAAAAGCTAATGTGGGTGCAAGTACGAGTATTTTGTTCATTTAAAAAACTCTCCATATAACTACAAGGATTATTTATAAAAAAGGATAAGATCGTGACTTAAATTGAGTTCATCAACGGTGCCATAAAATATAACTACAAAGAATGAACCTATCCCACTATTCAAAAATACTGAATAATGAACAAAAATTGTTGGTTTTTTGAGCAAAAAACGAGGTTTAAGAAATCCGATTTTTTCAAAAAAGCGGATTTCTAAGCTCAAAGACGAATAGTGGGATAGGTTCATATAACTACAAGGATTATTTTATTCGATGCGGATAAGATCGTGACTTAAGTTGAGTTCATCATCTCCACCATAAATCAAAACAATGCCAAATATCTTCAAGTCACTTTTCATTGATAAAAAGGCTTTTGATAATCACATAACGAACTCATAAACGCTATGATCTAATCCATTTCACGCAAAAATTTTTGCGTGAATATTATTAATAATCCTTGTAGTATATAAACGCGCGGGCATTATGCGCCCATTAACTAACGAATGCAAGACTTGTTAAACGCCGATTTTGAACGACGGATAATAATTCGCTATTCGATATTTCATTAATTAAAATAGTCAATAGATTAAATGGAATCTAAAGCTTTAGCTTTGGGCTTTATTTTGAAAATCAAAAATGGAAACGACACAGCTTAAAGCATCACTCAATCAAACACTTGCAGAACATCATACCCCCCGTGTGCGTTATCGTGGTTTAGGCATTTCTAGTAATGCTGTTGAAGATTTATCACTGATTAGCCAAACATTACAGACTTTATTGCCCCATTATACGTTATGGGAATTAGGCCAAAAGGAGGCCCCAGAATTACCGATCCATCGCGTTGATTTTATTGAAAAAGCTTTTGAAATGCCTCAAACAGGATTAATCATTTCTTTACCTGAAAACTGGATGTTTGACTGGTCAAATCTTGAACAACGCGCTTTTTGGGCTGCCCTCAGCGAAACTTATGGACGACATACTGTCATTGCTGTTTTTGCTGATACCTTTGAAAATACTCGCCTAGTTGAACCTTATTTCAAGGTTAAATCGTTATCATCACTGCCGCTTCGCGTCTGGGTTTCAAAATATCAATTTTGAATGTTGTCGTTATCAATTATCAGTGATCAATTATCTGCTTCATAAATTTTTGGGCAACCACAAGGGATTGCCCCTACAAGCCGCCCGTAGGGGGCAATCCTTTACCCTAGCCTTTTTGAAAATCATTTCTCCTTTTGAAAATAAAGTGAGATAAAATTTCTAAAAAACATAAGAGATTATCATGTTTAAACTCAAAATCAGTAACTTAAATCAGGCCCGTCACTTATCACAACATTGGGCAACCCATACCGTTAGTTTGCTTGATCCCGATTTTGTGGACGATGGCATTATAAAATGCCCCATTGCGAGTCAAGATGGCAATCTGCGACGTTACTATTTTCATGATATTGAACCGAGATATAAAGATCATTTTTTTCCGTTGTTGGGAGGAAAAGCCGTCATTGCAAGTCATCAACAAATGCAAGAAATTTTGGAATTTACGGCATCGCTTAAGTCTACGGATAAATTACTGGTTCATTGTCATGCTGGCATGTCACGCTCAACCGCTGTCGCTTGTGCTGTTCTTTGTCAACATGGATTAACACCGATTGAGGCAGTGAAACATGTTGTCTCAATACGCCCAATCGCTATGCCAAATCGACATCTCCTCAAGCTATTGGATGATCTGTTGGGGCTTGACGGTAAGCTGGTTGTTGCAGGTACAGAAGAACTTTTTATGAAATAAATAAGCCACTTTATCAATGATCAATGATTAATTATTAATGATCATATCAATATTAATGGTGGGCAAGCGAGCAATAAGCTCAGGGTTTATCTGAGAACAGACTGCCCCCTTACCCCGCATCGTTAGACATAGGTTGTAATAATTGGAGTTCAAACTTTAGTTTGAATTTTTATAAATTATACTGAAACAAACTTTTGGCAAACTAAAGTTGGAACGTAAAGCCACAA
>JAYQWI020000027.1:0-2769 GCA_035871815.2 Candidatus Parabeggiatoa communis | reverse complement strand
AAGCAAAGCCGTGCAGCCTTTTTTGCCACGGCCTCAGCGCAAAATGAGGCGATTTGTTGTATTTGAATTTGCAAATTTAATTCGAGCTTGCCCCTTTTATAACAAGCTGTATAACGGCATAAAGGCTTCCAAACACTTTTTCTATGTCATCAATCGTTGATCGTGTGACTTCTTGCGTAAATTGAGTCTCATGCAATTTCCCAAATTGCCAGAGTTCTCCGTCAGTCACAATACCATAGACTGGATAGTCGGGCTGTTCGTTCAATTTTTGAGCGGCAACGAGTTCAGCTAAACATTGTCCCCAGCCTTTAGTGAAATCATTTTGCTTTGCTTCAACAACTAATACCAGTGGCAGTCCAAATACGTTTTTACCAAGCTTTGATCGACTGGCAATGATATAATCAGGTGTGCCTGATAAGGTTGCATCAGCCACAATGGATTTATGACTCCACAGGGAATAGTCACTGACAATGTGCCGAGAGGCTTCTAAAAGAAGAGGATAAATCACATTTTCACATCGAGAGGCTTCTGAGCTAAACACATCAAAATAGGTCGTTGTAAATTTGAAGTTATCAAGAAATCTCTCGGAAGGGGCTTTAGGCATGATGTCAAGAAAATGTTCCTCACAAGCCGTAATCTGATACGCTGTTTGGACTTCAGCAGGAGATTTAAAATCTGTAAATGCCATGCGTTTTTTTTCCACCTTTCTTTTTCACTTATCGGTTAACCGTTAACCGTTATCAAAACCTTGATATCCAGTCTGTTCAAGGCCAAGCTATTTATCTATATGACAAACTATAGAACGCTGATATGTCACGCAAAAAATAAGTACTGAAGCATAAATTTTCAGGTATTTTAATAGAAGCAATGTTTATTTGTAATTAGAGACGCGAAGCGTCTATTTGCGGTAAAATACCTGTTTATTTGTGGTTCAGTACTTAGGGTTATTCTAGCAGGAAAATCGAAAAGCACCCAGACAGGATTTTAATTATTATAGATTTTCTGATCTAAATTACCTTCGCTCTTAGCAATGATCACGGTTGCCGCAGCATCGCCTGTGACGTTAACCGCAGTACGCATCATATCTAATAGTCGATCTACGCCAATAATCAAAGCAATTCCTTCAACGGGTAAGCCAACTTGATTGAGTACCATTGCCAACATGATCAATCCAACGCCAGGTACACCGGCTGTGCCCACTGATGCAAGCGTGGCAGTCAAAATCACGAGGAGATAATCGGTTAAACCTAAATCAATACCGTACACGTTAGCAATAAACACCGTCGCAACCCCTTGCATAATCGCGGTGCCGTCCATGTTAATCGTAGCGCCTAAAGGAATGGTAAACGAGGCGACTGAATTATCAACCCCCAGTTTGTTTTCGGCATTTTCAATATTGATCGGAATAGTGGCATTACTGCTGGCGGTACTGAAGGCAAAAATTTGTACGCCTCGCATTTTTTTAAAAAATCTCCATACATTCAAGCCTGACAGGAGTTTTATCAAAAGGGGGTAGCTGATCAAAGCATGGACGAGCAAAGCGGCAACAACTACCATAAAATAGCTCATCAAGGGTTTAAACACTTCAAATCCTTGTAAAGCAAAGGTTTTCGCAATTAAACAAAACACACCAATTGGCGCAAACATGATCACAATCATCACGATTTGCATGATAATCGCGTTATAGTCATTAAATTGCTGTTCAATGCGTTTACCCGATTCACCGGCCATGACAATCGCAATACCAAACAATATGGAAAAAACGATAAGTGGCAACATTTGCCCTTCTGCCATCGCTTCAATCGGATTATTGGGAATCAGATTAATAATGGTTTCAGCAATTGAAGGACTTTCCTTTGCTGTAAATTCTTGATCCGTTGTGGAAGACAGATTAAAGCCTTCTCCAGGTGCAACGATTATCGCTAAGCTCAGTGCAAGGGTGATAGCGATTGCTGTTGTGCCCAAATAAAACAGTAAAGCCTTCCCGCCTAAGCGGCCTAACTTTTTAATATCGCCCAAAGCTGCGACACCACAAACCAATGAGACAAAAACCAGCGGTACAACAAGCATTTTCAACAAGTTGATAAAGATTTTTCCAATCACATGGAAAACGTCGCCAACCAGAAAATCTTTGACAAAGCTGATTTCCATGAAAAAAAGATTGAGTATGCCACCTAAAATCCCGCCAAAAAGCATGGCGAATAAGATGCTTGTCGTTAAATTTTTTGAAGTCATTTAATAGCCTCGAACCTTCTTGTCATTTTTGATTAAAAGATAGAACGCTGATTGTCCAGATCAAACTGATTAAGTACTGAACCATAAATTTTCAGGTATTTAAAAAAATTTAAAAAAAAAAGAAAGGGGGCAACCCTTTGTTGTAAAATACCGGTTTATTTATGCTTCAGTACTTAACACTGTTCATTTTAATATAAGGCTGATTAATCTACGTCAATCAGGATAATCCGTTAAATAAGCGTTCTATTGACGGTTATCAATCAGATTAATTCCGGCCCCTCGTAATCCTTATTGGGATCATCAGGATCAGCCTTGATCTCTTCGCGCCGCTTATGTGCCCGTTTTTGCATCGCATCCCCCTTAACGGGAATCGTCATTTCTCCAAACAGCACTTGTTTCAGCAACTTAAAACCAACATTTAATAAGAGCAGATCATCTGCTTTCAGTTCTTCAATTTCTGCGGTCGTTAAATCGTACACTTCAGAAAATCCTTCACTTTGTATAAATCCTCTAAAGCTATCAAGGTTATAACTG
>JAYQWI020000026.1:0-3829 GCA_035871815.2 Candidatus Parabeggiatoa communis | reverse complement strand
CGTATACAAATTGCTATTGAACAAGTTGAACAGGCACAAGACTTACAAAGTGTTGACAACTTAAAAAAGCTTAAAGTTGGCAATGTCTATTACAGAATCAGAGTGGGTTCCTATAGAATTAGATTATTGATTGAAGATAATATCGTGACTTTTGTGCGCTGCCTGCATAGAAAGAATTTTTATAGATATTTTCCTTAAAACTCAGATAGATTTGATTATCTATACTTAGCATCGTCATAAGGTCGCTATTATAAAATTTGATAGCCAACAGCCAACAGCCAACACAGCCAACAGCTAAAGCAGTTGTCTAAAAGCTCAAGTCACCTAAAGGTGACTAACCTGCTTCCCGTTTTTGCGTGCAAAAACGGGCAACTTTAAATGGATTTTAACTTCCAAAAAAGCGCAAATTATAACTGTGAACAGTATATAAATATTTTTTATACAGAAGATAAATAGTCTTATTCTGTGTTAGTCACCTTTAGGTGACTTGAGCTTTTAGACAACTGCTTTAGCTGTTGGCTTAATTATTCCAAAAATCTCAAAGGAGATTGTGAAAAAATGACAAATGACTTAATGATAGGCATCGCCAGTGGTGTCATTGCCACTTTTCTGTTTATGCTGATGTCTCAGTTTTTTCAAACGCTTGTGATACCTTTTATTAAATCTATCCTGTTTGATATCCCGAATATTGCGGGACAATGGCAAAGCTATGATGCCCAAGAAGGGGAGTCTGTGGGGGTGGTTGTGATTAAACAACGAAACCGGCAAGTCAATATGCAAGTGACACGTACCACAGATAGACAGGGGCAAACCACTCATAAAGTTTTTGCTTGTACCGGTAAATTCGCTTCAGGCACCTTAGTCGGCTATTTTGAAGATGTGGACATGAAGGGCTATATTATCGGTGCGGTTGTCATGAGATTATTGCCTGATAATAAAACCTTCAAGGGTAAAACCATGTATTTTAATTATAATCAAGGGGAAGTGGTGACGCATCATTATTGGTTGAAGCGGTGATGTTTTTAAGTACCCAAAACAGTGTATTCTGTAAGGACGAACCGGCCTGTTCGCCCTTTCCTTTAATTCACGCTTGCGCTAATTTTTCTTGAAAATACTCATAAACTTCTTCCGGATCGTTAATTTCTCGTGTTGTACAATTCGTGCGAACGTAAAGGCTTTTCTTGTTCTTCTTATTATAAAAGGCGGCTTGCTTGGCTTTATTCACCACAATCGCACAAACGGGTTTGCCCTCAATTTCTTCAAAACAGATCGCGATATGTTGGGCAAAGGCTTTGCCAATGCGATCCCAAATTAAACTGGTGAGGTGTTGTTCAAATAGATCGATGGGCGTTTTTTGTTTGCCTAAGAAAAAGGAAAAGTCGTCTTCTAGTCCGTAAATGCACCCGTCATCTTTTACGCCAATTAACAATGTGCCCCCTTCGCTATTTAAAAATCCCACTATCGTTTTAAACGTGGCAAGGCGCAATGTTTCGTTTTTTTCCTCACTGCCATCATATTGAAATGTCTGTTTAAATTCCAAGCTTGCACTTTCGCCCTGTTTAATGAGTTCCGCAATTGAAGGCGGCGTTTTCGCTTCAATCTTTTTAATCACAGGCAAAAAGAGCGGCAATTTCAGTTCATCCAATTGCTGTTTTAAGGCCGCTTCAGTGTCTGCCGATTCGATCACATTATTATTAATCACCGCAACATATTGATTGGTATAGTTTTCTTGAAAAAATGCGGCATTGTCTTCTATCCACTTTTCATCTTTGCGATTGCCCCAGCGATTGAAATAGGCTAGGGCGGCTTGGATGGAATGATGTAGTTCTTCAAAGACATTGCCTTTCATGTTTTTAGAGATGTAATCCCAAGCCCCCATTCTATGGGCGCGGCGGCAATCGACTACCGTATCATTCGCTGTCAGAATAATAACGACGGCAGTGATATTGCGTTTTTGGACTTCTTCAAATACCACAAACCCACCCCCATCGTTTCCGAAAAGTCTCATATCAGCGACGATGATCTCAAAAATAGCGTGATCCAGTTTTTCTATGGCTTCTTCAGGATTTCGAGCCGTATCAAGGTGTTGATAGCCAAAACGTACCAACCACTTTTTAAGTTGTTCCAAATATTTGGGGCTATCCTCAACCAATAATATCTTGCTATTGCTGATGTCTAAGTTATTCATTCGTTTTCCTCTTCATACGGAATATAGAGTTCAAATTTCGCGCCATTTTCGCCCGTTTCAATAATATATCCCCTCATTTCTATCAGCGTTTTCTTGATGATAAATAAACCTAGCCCACTGCCTTCGTCTGTGCTTGTGAGGGGCTGTAATATCCACGCTTTTTTATCCCTCGGTATGCCTTTGCCATTATCACAATAAATAATCGCCAGGTATTTTTTTCGAGCCAACCTGTTGCTGGTTCGTGTTTTCATGGGGTTAACGAGATGTTGGGGTAATTCGATCACATCTTTCGAGGCAATATTGATTTCCAAATCCGCCTTTTCAGCATTGTGTTTTAATGAGTTTTCGACTAACTCACTTAAAAAACTTCTGATTTTGGGCTCATCGCCATTAAAATCGGAATCGCCATTTTGGATTTTAAGTTGAATACGGGCATTGTGGAGTTTTGGCGTATTGGTAAATTTTTCAAACAATTCTTTAACCCGAAAATGAATCGGCTTAATTTTTATGCCCTCATTAATGGCTTTGAGATCATTTAACGCATTTTGCGTCAACTCAATTTGTTCTAATAATTCATTGAGTTGTTGATAAAGCGGCTTGTCTTGGGGCAAATCATAGCGTATAAACCGAATTTCAGATTCAATGCTTGCCATTTCATTATTCACAAAATCAGAAATATCATGTGCCATTTCCGAAATCGTTGCAATAATGGTTTGGTAATTATTGGCCGGGATTTGTTTAACTTTCGTTTTGTCTCTCTTTCTTTTCTGTTGAATTTCTTCAACGACAGCCTCAATATTGTCGATAATACCTATCAGCGACGCTTTGCTAGAATGTTCATCAGCAATAATACCAAAGGCAATCATTTTAAGCAGACTGATCTCATTGAGTATTTTATGATAGACAGCACTGTTTAACATTTCTATGTCATGTTGTTCTTTATCCATGATTTGATTGAACTCCTTAAAATAACCTTCCAAGTCTAAATTTAAAGATAACATCATTGACGCTTCTGCGTAGCCAACAGAGGCTTTTCCAATGTTTTGCAATAGTTTAACGCTTGCTTCACGCGCCACTTGATTATTTATTGTAAAAAGTTGTTTAGCAGCATTTAACCGACTGATGTTAGCCTTCACCTCTATTGCCAACTCAAAATAGTTAGCCCCTTTTTCTTCTTGTTGATTCAAATAACACAGTCGCCCTAAATTAAGACATAAAAACCCCGCCAGATTTTTTGGCAATTTATCCCTTTCTATTTTCTCCATGTAGAATAAAGCGTTTTTATAGTCGCCTTCAATTTCTAACACAATGGCATAAACAAATAAAGTAACCTGATCATTGGGTTGAATAGCTAAAGACTTCTCAAACTGTTCAAAGGCTTTATCCGGTTGATTATGGTTAGCTAAAGCCGTGCCATAGCTATTCAACGTGACGGTGTCATAAGGGTTTAATTCCAAAGCCTCCTCAAAAAGGGCCAATTTCAGTTCATTATCAGAAATATTTTCGGCAATATCAGAAAGACTTTTGGCAAGCAATGCTGGCTTATCGGCTTGATTTTCCCTGAGAAAACCCAATCGCGTGTTAAAGCGGGGTAAATTACCTTGGTTAAAATCTTCAATAAGTTGTTTTTTTAAGTCATTA
>JAYQWI020000025.1:0-3457 GCA_035871815.2 Candidatus Parabeggiatoa communis | reverse complement strand
CACATTGAATGTTCAACTGATTGACGATGCCAATGATGATGGTATACCCGATCTCGAATTCACCTATTCCAATGGCGACAAACAGATATTCTATTATTTAGGCTTTCGTGAATAAATCAGATTGTTGAAAAGGAAATTTTGCGATTTGGAGTGCAAAATTTATTTTGCGGTTCTTTTCGTTCCAAATTTATTTTGCGATGCTCTTTTCGTTCCAAAAAAATAAATCCCAAAAGGCAATTCAAGCCGGTTTGTTTAATTTCTCTCATTCTCTGCGGCTCTGCGGCTCTGCGTGAGCCGACAGTTTGTTACAAATAATTTGTGTGCATAAAGTAGCCCTGCGGGATAATTTATTTTTTTGATATTCCTAAAGAATCAATAAGGATGCTATGTTAGTGATGTGATAGAACACAGATTGTCATGATTAGAGTGATTAACGCTGATATTTAAATGCTGATTTTAAATCAGCGTCAATCATAAGAATCAGCGTGAAATGTGAAATATCAGCGTTCTATCACAGCTTACCCACATTGCATAACGACTATTTTGATCAGTGTTTATTGATAACTGATAACTGATAACTGATAACTGATTATATGCTTAAAGATGAAATTGTAAAACGCCGTACTTTTGCTATTATTTCTCACCCCGATGCGGGTAAAACGACGGTGACTGAAAAACTGTTATTGTTTGGGGGGGCGATTCAATTAGCGGGTACGGTTAAGGGGCGAAAAGCGGCGCGTCATGCGACTTCTGATTGGATGGAATTGGAAAAACAACGGGGCATTTCAGTCACGTCTTCAATCATGCAATTCCCTTATCAAGATATCATTATCAATTTGCTGGATACGCCGGGGCATGAAGATTTTTCGGAAGACACTTATCGGACACTAACCGCTGTTGATTCGGCCTTAATGGTGATTGATTCGGCTAAAGGTGTTGAAAATCGGACGATTAAACTGATGGATGTCTGCCGTTTACGCGATACGCCCATTTTGACTTTTATCAACAAACTGGATCGAGATGCCCGAGAACCCATTGATTTATTGGATGAAATTGAAGATGTTTTGAAAATCCGCTGTGCACCTATCACTTGGCCGATTGGCATGGGTAGACATTTTAAAGGGGTTTACCATTTCTTAGAAAACAGTATCACCTTATTTGAGCCGGGCAAAAATGCGATAGCCAGTGAAGGGAATAAGTATACCGATTTTGATGATCCAAAGCTTATCGAAAAAGTGGGACAAAACGTCATTGATGAGCTACAAGAAGAAATTGAATTGGTGGAAGGGGCCAGTCATCCCTTTGATTTGGAAGCGTTTTTATCGGGAGAATTAACGCCCGTCTTTTTTGGTTCTGCCTTAAATAATTTTGGCATCAAAGCGTTATTAGACGCTTTTATCCAATACGCGCCACAACCGCAAGCACGCCCAACGCTCACACGTCATGTTGCGCCTGATGAAGACAAATTTTCTGGCTTTGTTTTTAAAATCCAAGCGAATATGGATCCGGCCCATCGGGATCGCATAGCGTTTTTACGCATCTGCTCAGGGCAGTATAGCAAGGGTATGAAAATGCGCCATCTGCGTATCAATCGAGAGGTGCAAATCAGTAACGCCTTGACTTTTATGGCAGGTGAACGTGAGCATACGGAAAACGCTTGGCCTGGCGATATTATCGGGCTACATAATCATGGCACGATTCAAATTGGGGATACCTTTACGCAAGGTGAAGCGTTAAAGTTTACGGGTATTCCGTATTTCGCACCCGAAATTTTCCGGCGCGCCCGTTTACGTGATCCTTTGCGAATGAAGGCCTTATTAAAAGGTTTACAAGAATTGAGTGAGGAAGGTGCAACGCAGTTATTTCGCCCCTTAAGCAATAATGATTTAATTTTGGGGGCAGTGGGTATATTGCAATTTGATGTGGTGAGTTGGCGTTTAAAAAATGAATATGGCGTAGAATGCAGTTTTGAAGCCGTGCAAGTTGCCACGGCCCGTTGGATCAGTTGTGAAGACGATAAAATGCGAGAAGAATTTAAGCGCAAAGCGTTTAACAACCTGGCCTTAGATGGTGCTAACAATTTGACTTATATTGCGCCAACGAAAGTCAATTTATCATTGACAGAAGAACGTTGGCCGGATATTCAGTTTCTAGCGACGCGGGAACATTAGGTTAACATTAGCTACGTTGAACTTCGTTTCAACGTACTAGTTGAATGTAATTGATGTCTTTCACGCTTGTCGAAAATGCTATACTTCACGCAACAGAAAAATGCTATAATTTCAAACAACCGTTTCATTTTAGGGCGAACCGAACCTATCGCCCTTTTGAAAATCATTTCTGGGCAATCCCTTGTGGTTGCCCTTTTGAAAATCAAAAATATGCCCTTAATATTTGCTAATCAACATGACTGATATTCAATACACTTTAAATTCGTGGCATCGGGCATTCGCGGAGTTGTTAAGGGAATTATTTATTCCACTTAATATTGCCGTTTTTCCAGAACTGCCAGTGGCTGGTAAGCCACCCCAAGTGGATATGATGTTTTTTCAGCGCGAACAAGCGATTTGGACACCTGAACAATTTCAGCGATTGCCTTCTGGTATCAGACAGTGTAAAGCCACTTATATTCTGATAGAATTTAAGTTCACAGAAACAGCCAACGAAGACGCTTTTACCCAAGCACTGGTTTATGATTACCTTTATAAACGCCACCAAGACTTGACTGATAAAGACGTGCAAACATTTGTTGTCAGTGCTAAAAAACCGCGTCAACAAACGCGAGAAAAATTAGGTTATGAAAACGAGGTTTATCAAGGTGTGTATAACAGTCATAACGAGTTTGTGAAAAACATACCCTTAATCTCGTTAAATGAATTGCCTTGCGAAAGCCATAATGCTTATTTTAAACTGTTTTCCTCTCACAAAGTTGAAAGAGAAAAAGCTTTTAAGCTTTTGGAAAGCGAAGGTTTGCCGTTAATGCCAGAACCCTTGGAATCGCTATTATCAGGGTTACGATTATTAAAAGGAGAAGAAGAGATGAAAGAACTCACACCAGAACAAGTTCTCGAAATGGGGCGCAAGTGGGGCAAGCGTTATTTGTCCATGTTATCACCGGAAGAACGGTTGGCCGATATACCCCTGGAAAAACGGTTGGCCGGTATACCCACGGAAAAACGGTTGGCCGGTATACCCACTGAAGAAATTCGGGCCTACCTAAAAAGTCTCAAATAAGCAATAGAATTAAGGCCTTGCGTGAAAATTAATAGACATACTAACTGTAATGAATTTTTTGGTATTTTATTTTTCCGCAAGGTGTTTCTAGCGATACGAGAAAATTAGGTTAATTTGATCTGCGAAAATCAGCATTCTATCACTCAAATTTTTTTGATTATAACGGATGAAAGGGGAGGGCGAACACGCTAGGGCTGCCCGCCCAGGCGAAGGCGGCATTGTT
>JAYQWI020000024.1:0-3680 GCA_035871815.2 Candidatus Parabeggiatoa communis | reverse complement strand
TGGAGGATTTTTCCTCCGGTTGTTCAAGTGGATTGAGACTTGGGCAATGCTTAATAGCGGGCATACTCGCTATCTTTGCCGGGATAAGCCGATTACTGCCGGTGACGCGGTGGTTATCTGTTACCCTTTCGCCGGATGTGCCGGTGGTATCTACTGTGGGGACTAGTTCCCTGAAATCTCCTACGTCTGTTTGGCGTGGTATTGTGTTTGTTGTTCTTGTCGTGGGTTTGATGGCATTAGGAAATGTTGCTTTAGCAAATACAACAATTAAAGGTAAGGTATTTCACGACTTCAATACCAATGGCACACATGACGAAGATGAACCATTTTTATCAAACATAGACGTTGTTTACTCTTACGTGAAGGGTGGTGGTTTAACCACAGAAACAACGACTACAGATTTAAATGGTGACTACATTTTTGAGAATGTTATCCCAGGACTTTATGGTATTGCTCTTACCCCAGATGGAAGATACCCTACTTATCCTGAGACCGGTTTCCATATAGGCACAATAATATCAGACGAAACCATCAATATTAATCTTGGACAAGCTTTTAATTCTATTGATGGCAGTATTTATTATGAAGATAATAATGGTGATAAAGTAGGTGTTGGTAGTGGATGGCTGGTTAAGCTAGACTACGATGTTCACACTCATGAAATAGAGTTTCCTGATGGAACAGCAATAGGTTCTTTTTTTGAGTTCACAGATTCTAATGGTAACTACTCATTTGAAGATTTGGATTTCTATGGTACCTATACTTCTTCAATTGAACAACCACCTACTGGTTGGGAAATAATCGGTTCCGAAAAACACGTAATTGAGTTAACAAGCGGATACGAAACCAATATCGACAAAGATTTTCGTGTTAAAAAATGTCCTATGGTAACATTTAATTTACCTATAGTACCGATATGTGATAATGGTCTTCCAATCCCATTGACGGATGGTTCACCTACAGGCGGTGTTTATAGTGGTAAGGGTGTAACTAATAGCAATTTTTATCCAGAAATAGCTGGTTCTGGTGAGCATAACATTACTTACACTGTTACTGAAAATGGCTGTACTAAAGCAATAATAAGTAAAATTGAGGTGAAAGCGGCTCCGTCTATAGCGGATTTTTTCTATAGTAAAAAAATTGGAGACACTACTACTACTAAAGTTATCTCTTCTCCAGTAGTGACTTTTGAGTTTCCGTATACTTTACCTAACGAACTTGAGCTTCTTGATGGTTCAAAAACAAGTTCGTTTAGTTGGTATGAACCAGATTATGAACCAGATTTAGTCGCCGTACCACTCCTATCACCAGCAAAAGCAGACGCGGCAGGTGTGTATTGGGTAGAATATACAGACGACGTTAGCAAATGTACTGTAAAAGCTAACTTTGAAGTTCAACAAGGTACAGTTGATTCAGGGTTTGATAGCGAGATGTACTGTCTTGACGGTTCACCATCAGGCAGTACATATTCTTGGAAGATTACAGAAAAAGATAAATATCCTGCACTAAAGATGTGTAAGAAAGCTACTGGTGTAGCTTCTGGTCTTGGTTTAGCTGGTTTAACTGATGCGTTTGTAAAAAGTATTAATAATAAAGACAGTGTAAACTCAAGTGAAGTTTGTACTGGTAATTTACTTACTCCATTTGCTAGTTCCTATATTGATGATGAGGCATGTTTTTTAATTCCTGACACTCATGATCTTTATGTGGGAGCAAAAGGTACTGAGCCAAGCTGTTTAATCAGTAATGACAATTGGTGTGCTTACAATCCTACAATTAAAAAGGTAGCTCTTAAATGTGCTTTACCTCCACGAGCTATATTAGCTTCTTTAACAACAGGTAATGGTGCAACAAGTTTCGATGGTTCTACCCCTATAGAAATACCTCATAACCAAAATCTTGTTCTTGGTGTAAATGATTTTTCTATTAGTACATGGATTAAAACTTCCGATAGTAATGCCTACATTCTCAGCAAAGAGTATAATCAGCGTAGAGTTGATAATGTTCAGGGTTATGCTCTTTACCTATCTCGTGGTGATTTAAGTTTAAGACTAGCTGATGGAAATGGTTCATGGAAATGTTCTACAAGTGCTAGTGCATCTTGTACAAACTATAATTCTGGTAAATCTATACCTGATGGTGAATGGCACTTAGTTGTTGTCACTGTTGATAGAGATGATCCGAATGGCGGGAAATTTTATGTGGATGGTACAGAAGTTAGTACATTTGATCCAACCCCCCGTATTGGTTCACTAGATACCGCATTTCCTCTTAAACTGGGTAGCAATTCTTCAAGTACAAGCGGTATGTTGAATGGTGAACTTGATGAAGTTACTTTATATAGACGTGCTTTGACAAAAGAAGATGTTTATCGTCTTTATAAAAATGATAGTAATGGTATTTGCAAGGTTGTTAAATCAGAAGCTCCAACTACTTTTGACTTAACTGTGAACAATACTGGTTCCGGTACAGTAAGTGGTGGTGGAAGTTTTGCAGCCGGTACAACGGTCAATTTAACTGCCACTCAGGAAACTGGTTCAACTTTTGACGATTGGACACCAGCCCCTTGTGCAAGCCGTTTTGCAATGCCAGCTAATGATTTGACTTGTACGGCTACTTTTACAACAGAGCCTAACCCAACAATAGTTTTATTGAAACCAACTTCCATTCCTAGCAAAATCTGCAAAGATGAAAGTTTTGATATAACTTTTGGGGTGGAAACTACAAGTACAATCGACAAGATGTACGCATGGCTTCCCTTTGACATTAATATATTACAAGGCAATACCGCAACGAGTCATGTCACCGGTGGTAGTGCAAGTGCTATATTTGCGTCGTTAGGCAATATGACATTTACTGCACCCACAGATACACTGGATATCCCAGTTGGTACTACTGACCTTTTCACATTTAACTTTACGCCTTTAGCTGTAGGTACAACCACTTTGGCATTCCGAGAAGACTTAACTTGGAGTAAGAGAGTGGATATTGACCCTGATATAGGTATGGGTATAGATACGCTTCTTACTCAGACCAATCAGAGTCTGCAATTAAACATTGAAGATTGTGGTGGAAGTTCTCCCGGTATAGCACCTTCCGGTTACAATGGTATTTGGTGGTGGAAACCTATTATTCTCAAAGCCACTGCGGGTTTAATCAAACCCAACCAAGTTCTACCACATGCTTTCTCAATGCCAAAAGCCTTTAAAGGTTCTACGCTTTTCAAAGTCAATTGGCCGGGTAGTGATTTAGATTTAGCAATCACTACACCATCGGGCGAAACTTTGACTAGAGATAGTTCTGAAGTACTTGAAGTCTATGAAGGTGACACGGAAGAATATTGGCTAGTAGAAAGTCAAGAAACTGGTGACTGGCAAGTAAATGTAGTTGCTGTTGAAGTTGACGCAGAAGGTGAACCCTACGGATTGAGCATCATTGCTAATGAACGTAGTGAGGCACCAACTGAAGATACTGATAACGACGGTTTACCAGATGAATGGGAAACATACTTCTTAGGTGATTTAACCCAAGATGGTAACGCTGACAGCGATGGTGATGGCGTATCCAACTTGCGAGAATTCCAAGAAGGCATCAACCCAACCAGTGGCGATACTGATGGCGATGGTAAACCCGATGTGCAAGAAATCGCTAATTACAGAGCATCCGGTATCCTGAAAGAC
>JAYQWI020000023.1:0-13281 GCA_035871815.2 Candidatus Parabeggiatoa communis | reverse complement strand
GGAGAACTTGCGGACTTTGATCAATCCAATTTTACTCAAATTGTTGCTGAACAAAGAAAATTGAGACAGGCGTTTGAGTCTTTTCAAGACGTGACGCAGTTGAGTTTTGATATTGTGTTGGATAGCGCGGAATATCCCGTTTTATCTTTTGTTTATAAAGTCAATAAGGCATTTCCAGAAATGTCTGAAAAGACAAGCCGTCAAGAAAATAATCAACTGCCTTTCTTTAGAAACAATGATGTGAACAGGGCTAAATTCTTGAAAAGCGTTATTGAGTCTGGACGCGAGAACAACTTGATAAAAGGTGGCAGGGATGTCAAAGTGTTTGAAGCCTTGTGTCAATTGACAGATGAAACAACCGTATATGCCCTTTATGATCGGGAAAAGCGGATCAAAGAAGTGTGTATTGTACCTGATAAAAACTACCCAAAACAACGACAATGTGAAAAACTGAATACTGATGATCAGAAAAAGCAAGCAAAGGTTTTCTTAGATTTAATAGACAAGCTTAAAACGCAGTTGGGATGTGATACTTAAAAGCTGGAATTGCGGATGTTGCGATTAAAAATACAGGCGTGCTTTTTAATTCGCGCCATTCGTGCAATCCAATTCGCATAATCCGCGATTCAATATTTTCTTAAAGTGGAGTAAGTAGATTATGACGCTAGGAAGTGCAAATATTATTGCAGCAGTGTTGCTGTCATTTCAATGTGAGTTTTTAGATACCTTTCCATTGATCTCATGCGAAATACTGGAAACAGAGAAAAATAGCGGTTCCTCTTATAATCAGACAGAAGATTCTTATGCAAAGCTTGCTGCCTGCCTTTGTAATGATTTCAAGTGGTGTGCTGATGCAACCACTCAGGCGATTGTAGAGAAAGAATTGCGTCATCTGGAAACAGAACCAGATAAAATTGAAAGCATTTTCAACGATTTAAAGGATGAACAAACAGAGGTTTGGCCCGTTTTAGTGACATTTGTAGATAACCCTCTCGTTTCAGCCCAAGCTTATTTGGAAGATATAACGGACTTTGATAAAACCAACTTGAATCAAATTGTTGGTGAACAAAGGAAATTGAGACATGCATTTGAGTCTTTTCAAGACGTGACGCTGTTGAGTTTTGACACCGCGCCGGATAGCGCGGAATACCCTGTTTTATCTTTTGTTTATCAAGTGAACCAGAAATTTTCAAAAATGTCAGAAAAAACAACTCTTCAAGAAGAAAATAGACTGCCTTTCTTTAGAAACAATGATGTGGAAAGGGTTAAATTCTTGAAAAGCGTTATTAAGTCTGGACAATCTAAAAAATTGATAGACGATGGTAGGATTCTCCTATTTGATGCCTTGTGTCAGTTGAGCGATAAGGAAAGGGTAGAGGCACTTTATGATCGGGAAAATCGGATCAAAAAACTGTGTATTGTGCCTAACAAAAACTACCCAACACAGCGACAATGTGAAAGACTGAAGACTGAGGTTCAGAAAAAGCAGGCCCAGGCTTTCTTAGATTTAAGGGAAAAGCTCTTGAGTTTGCTTTCGTGCAAAGACTCAAACGATAATCAAACGAGGTGAACCATGCAACTCAAATATAAAGTGCAAGAAAGTATGCTTGATGTCAAACAATTGACCGCTTCCCTAAAATGGACAACTGCTGCTGATTTTGATTTAGCTGCGGTTTATGAATCCAAAGAGGGTAAACGAGGTTTAATTTATTTTGGTGAACACGGTCAATTGGAGGCATTCCCTTACATACAGTTAGGCAAAGATGCCGGGATAGATGATACGGGAGGCCAGAAAACAGAAGAATTGATTATTAATAATTTAGAAGTGATGAACGCAGTGTGGCTTTTTTGTTGGGACTATAGCATGGTACAAGCGGGCAAAAAAGCGCGTTTTAAAGATAGCGATGTCAGCTTAACGATTAGCGATGAGTCTGGAAACCACAGCAAGATTGAAATTGAAACAGGCGAAAGGGGTAATGTGTGCTATCTCGCCAGTATTGATAACACCGATCCCAAAGGCGCTAAGCTCACTAACACCCAATTGGCTGGGACTTTACAAGGTTTGAAAACGATTGAACAATTGATGGCATTAGTCCGATATCAAGCGCCATAATGGCAAGCGGCGAGTCAATGCCATGTCATGCTAGGGCGAACGAACACGCAAGGCATCATGACACTCAAAATGCTTTTTCTGAGAATAAATTTGGAACGAAAAAAACCGCAAAATAAATTTGGGCTCTTCAGGATTTTACTGCGTGATTCAAGCCAGTAAAATCAAAAAGTGACATGCCACTGCTCTTCAAGCACGAACCGGTTTTTAGAAATGTCCTTTAAAATCATAATCTTTAAATACAAAAATTAGGGTTAATCAAATGGATTGTAATCAGGTAAACAACGAATATCCTTCCATGTCAAGGTAGAGACGTTGGAACCAGTGGTCCACATTTAAAATACCATAACAACGTCGTTTGATAACCTTGATTTTATTGACATCTGTTTTTTTTAATCGTACCGCTAGAATTTTTTGTAAACTTTGGTAGGGTAAAAAACCAAAAATTGGAGTAGGGAATTTTGCAACAACCTTATTCATGTAAAGTTTGAATTCAAAGCAGAAGTGCAAAGTTCTTATGAACAAAACCCAATGGAGATAGCGTTTCCCGATTGCGTGAAATACATTTTATGCTTCCACAGCAAGCCCAAGAAAACACATGGGGCTATCTAGCATAGCTTTGAGCCGAAGTTGATCTCGCTACGCTCGTTACTGCGTAAGTACTGAAGCATAAATTTTGAGGTATTTTAATAGAAGCAATGTTTATTTGTAATTAGAGACGCGAAGCATCGCGTCTCTACGAAACCGCGAATTGTAGGTTTATTTGTGGTTCAGTACTTAGCAGGACTTGCTTCATAGAGCGATAGCCCTGCCATTAACCCCGAATGGAAAGATCGACAGCACTACCTGAACCAAAGGGGAGGGATATGAGCAGAGGAGAATATATCCCAACCCGTCATGAAATGGAAAAACGATTGGTCGAACTATGGAAACACATCTTAGGCAGAGAGCCAATCGGTATAAACGATAATTTATTTGAACTCGGTGGCGATTCTATCAAGGCGATTCAAGTCATGGCTGCTCTCCATCAAGTTCAGTTCAAATGTGAACTGCGAGAGATATTTCAATACCCAACCATTTCAGGACTGGCACCTAATAGAATTTAAGCATTATTTAAAATAAGGCTGCCCTTATCATCCCAACCCATTTCAGCTTTCTTCCACCAACACCCCATCGACTAACCGCAAGGTTCGATTCATACGCTTGGCGAGAGAGGGGGCATGTGTCACTAATACTAAACTGGTACCAACGGCTTGATTTAATTCTAGCATACGTTCATACACCTGTTCGGCTGTGCGTTGATCTAAATTACCGGTGGGTTCATCCGCTAAAACACATTTAGGTTCTGTTACCAGTGCCCGTGCGACTGCGGCACGTTGTCGCTCTCCACCTGATAATTCCCCCGGTTTATGTTTCAGGCGTTGTGCTAAACCCACTTCTGTTAACATCTTGACCGCTTTTTCTTCGGCTTC
This sequence comes from Candidatus Parabeggiatoa communis, assembly GCA_035871815.2. GTDB lineage: Bacteria > Pseudomonadota > Gammaproteobacteria > Beggiatoales > Beggiatoaceae > Parabeggiatoa > Parabeggiatoa communis. The sequence continues at coordinate 9,699 of JAYQWI020000023.1, read as the reverse complement.
AGCAGAAGACAGGCCGCCAATCATGAGGGGCATGCAAACGTTTTCTAAGGCCGTAAATTCGGGTAAGAGATGGTGAAATTGATACACAAAACCGAGATTCTGATTGCGCCATTTCCCACGTTTAGCCTGACTTAAGCGGTTCATCTGTTGCCCCGCTACCCAGATGTCACCTTGACTTGGGTTATCTAAGCCGCCTAATAAATGTAATAAGGTACTTTTGCCGGAACCAGATTGACCGACAATCGCGACTTGCTCTCCCGCTGTGATATTCAAATCAACGCCTGATAAGACATCCACAGACAGGCCACCTTCTTTAAAACGTTTATGCACATTTTGACAACGCAATACTGCTTCACTCATAACGTAAGGCCTCGGCTGGTTGGGTACGAGATGCACGCCAAGCAGGATAGATAGTCGCTAATAAACTGATTATTAAGGATAAACTACTGATGGTGTAAACATCATACCAACGTAAATCAGACGGTAAATCGCTGATGTAATAAATATCGGGGGGTAGGAATTGAATGCCGAAAACGTTTTCAAGTGCCGGAATCACGGTTTCAATATTCAACGCTAAACTGATGCCACCGCCTAATCCCAGTAAGGTACCAAACACGCCAATTAATGCACCTTGTACCATGAAAATCGCCATCACACTACCCGGTGTGGCACCCAAAGTCCGCAAAATGGCAATATCGGCTTGTTTATCGGTGACTACCATGACTAAAGTGGAAACGATATTAAAAGCGGCTACGGCCACAATCAGCGTCAAAATCACAAACATGACCGTTTTTTCCATTTTAATCGCTTCAAAAAAATTCTTGTGGCGATAAGTCCAATCATAACTATGATATTCCCCTGGTAATTCCCTTTGTATCTGCTGACTAAATGATTTAGCCAAAAACATATCGTCCAGTTTGAGATTCAATCCGTGAATACTGCCGGCCGGCATTCGCAATAATTTGGCTAAGTCTTCCCGATGCAATAACACCAAATTGCTATCAAAATCATGCATGCCAACATTAAAAACACCTTGCACAGTAAAACGTTTCATGCGCGGCAATATGCCGATAGGCGTAACGGAAGTTTGTGGCACAACCACTGTGATTTTCTGACCTACCCAAACGCCCAAAGAGTGCGCCAATTCTTCCCCTAAGACGACACCAAATTGACCGGCCTTTAAGAGATCGATACTACCTGCCTTCATTTTGTCTTTGACTTGAGACACTTGAGGTTCCAGTTCAGGGGCAATACCTTGCAAAAAGGTGCCTTTAACATTTTTATTAAAGGTTACCATCCCTTGACCTTGTACAAAGGGTGCAACACCCGTGACATGAGGTCGAGTTTGTAATTGTTCCGCCACCTCTTGCCAATCGGGCCAATGGTTATTAAAAGTACTCACCACGACATGCGCTGACATACCTAACATGCGATGGCGTAATTCTTTTTCAAAGCCGTTCATAACTGACAAAACGGTGATGAGCGCCGTGACTCCCAAGGCAATGCCCAGTATGGAAGTCATTGAAATAAAAGAAATAAAATGGTTACGACGTTTGGCGCGGGTATAACGTAAACCAATATAAAAGGAAAGGGGTTTAAACATGCAATGTTAATGGTTAAGGTTTAAGGGTTAAGGGTTAATGAGCGAGTGATATATAGCGTTTCCCTTTTGCATGAACCTTCGGTGTGCTTCGCTAAATACATTCTTCGTAGGGGCAAGCCCTTGTGGTTGCCCTGTATTGAATCCAAACGAAAAACGCTATAAAAGAGTTCGCTGATTAAACGGATGAGCAATCAATTTTAAAAAATCAGTGTTAGTCATGATAATCAGCGTCATCAGCGTTCTATTGTATTATCATATCATCTTTATGCCTTACTACTGAACACTTTTTGATAAACTGATAGCTGTTAAGAAGAGTGTTTCTCAATTAAATTAATCACCCGCTGAATTTTAGTCAGAAAGGCAAACAGATTAAAATCAGGTTTGCCCTTAGGAGAGGCAGAAAACGTACTGATACTATTCACATTATCATCTTCCAAAATATCTTGATAAGGATTCAGTTTCAACGTTAATTCATTATCCGCTTTCTCATAAGCGGCCGCATGTAGCAGACAGATGTAGTCAATTAATGTCTTTCTTTCGGCCGTATCCTTTGAAATCATACGCTCCAATATCCGTGATTGTAGGGTGCGATCCGAATAGATATTATCCAAAGTGGCATAAGACATCACATTGTTGAAAAAGTTTTTATCTATCTCCTTGCCTTTGACTTCGACTTTAAAGCCATTAGCAATATTCAGAAAAGTGACTATTTGACTCTCGCTTTGACGATCCATTTGCAGATGTTTTTGGATAGAAGGCACATCGTCAATATAGATGGCATTCAATTGGCCTCCGCCGAACATTTTAGCCGGATATTTGCCATAAAATGCGGGATAGATATTTAACTCGGGCCGATTATTCATCATCTCTTGCAACACGGTTTCTGACATAAAATACAAAGCCTGTTGCGGATTCTTTTGTGTGAGATTGAGATTGCTGGTAAACGGGGCTTTAGCAAGATACAAGATATCGCGGATACCATAATCATCGTACAAACGATGCACGGTATCGATCAGCATTTTGGGATGATTATTAATTTCATGTTTGTAGTCATTTTCGGCAAAAGTCAAAAAGTGACTGCTTAATTGAAGCGTTTGTTGATCAAGACGTTCAAGTAGTATCACTCTACCAAACAGATTGACTAAACTGTCGTTGTCATCTTGATTACGGCGTTTACCTGCTACACGCGAGGTGACAATCACAATAGCCAGTTTATCAAAGGCCGGTGCAAAACCGGGCGCACTAAAGGTTTTAGGCAGGAAGGCGTAAAGCGAACTTCTGGCATTCGTTATCTTAAATTGGAGATTTTTTTGTTGATACCCATTAAGATTCATCAATTGAATGCCTTGCATTCCGGCGGTGTATTTTTCATTCAGCAAAAAAGTGATTGTCGCGCAGACGGCATTTAAATACTCTTCAATGGGATCATTTTCAGCTGCCTTATGCACTCTCACAATCGGAATCGCTAAATGGATGCCTTGTGACAACTTCTGACATAGTGCGGATAATCCCAATAAGAAAACGATAGCCACTGTGATTTTATACACAAAAAACTCAAAGGTATTGGTTTTATTTGGCTTGATGTCGGGCATGATTTGTACCATTACCCCAGCCATTTTAGTCAAGGGTTTGTGGTAATCATCTCTTTTTTCGCCACTCGGAATTTGAGGGCGCACTAATACGGGTAAAAAGTGCCACATTTGTGGTTGTGTGTGGATATGAAGACGACGTCTTTCCTGTCGATTGGCATAAAAAAAGGTGTCATAAAACGATAAGTCGAAAGGCATGGAATACAAGGCATCGGCTGGCGCTTCTTTAACCAGGCGAACATAGCGCAAACATTTTTTCAAGGTATTCATGTCTTGACGCGCTGATTTTTGCAACTCTTTAATGAAAATATTCCCTTCAGTGGCATCCAAAATATCATCATTGACAAGCTGTTTTTCCAAGACGATACAACATTTTAGAGTGCTTGGTACACAAGCTTTCTTGGTTTCCAAGAGGTTTTTCAAGGTGCCAACAGCTGGGCTAATGATTTTCTCACTAATTTTCTGTTCCGCTTTAAGCATGGTGTCTGCTAACTTTAACAGCTCATCCAAAGCGTTCGGATCACGCGCATGAAGTTTAGAAGCTATCGCTTGCCACACCGCGGTTTTGTCAGCACTGCCAGAAAAGACACTGTAGTACAAAAAAACCGTTTTAATACTTCTACCAAGCAGACGTAATGGGCGGTAATCCGTATTGATATCCCCGCTCCCTGTATTAAATTGCTTTGCCAAGTTTAACACGGCTATCGCTTTTGCCAAATGGCGAGCGTAAACACTCATGCCACTTTTCAGCAAATTGGGAAAATCCCTATCCGGTGTTGTGACGGGATTATTGGCTTTGAAGCGAATACCAAACACAAATACGCGCTCTTGAGGGCTGGTTCGCTCTTCCAAATTGCCATCAATCAAGCCAATCACGGGCAAATTAGTAAACGCATCGGCATTACCTAACAATTCGCGCAAGTCAACGCTATGTTGATCCGTCACTTGATATTGGCAATCGGCGTTACTTCTATTAGGATGATGAATATAACTTTCTACCGAGCGAATATTATTGACAATTTTTTCCAACTCGGTACAAGGAAGCGATTGTTTTTTGGCATTATCAAGCAAATATTCCAAATACGCAACGCCCGCTTCACGCCTCACTAGCCCTGAGGTTTCTTTATCCAATAGTTCACGCAAACCAATCAAAGCCCGGTTGTCGGGATCATCAAATAATTGGATTATTTGGCGCTGTATTTCCGCTAAAGCCTCCTCTTTTTCCGTTATTTCCTGATTGCCTTGAATCAGATTCTCGTAATAATTGTAAACGGCTTCCTGAAGTTCATCATCCACTTTGCCGCCGGCTGTCATGCTCACTTTGCATAAATGAGCGCGAAACAATTTATTATCGTCGCCGGATTTTTTATCCGCAGTGGAGACGGGTTGTAAAGTGCCCTGTTTATTTTTAAAGGGCAGAAAGTTTGGGCTGATGGAAAAGATATTATTTTTATCCTTATCATCCATTTCCGCGCAGGTTTTAAGCAGACTTGTCAACAGTGGCGATGGGATATTGTCAATGTGTTCAATGAGTTTGGCATAAATCTTCGTTACGGCATCAGCCAATTTTTTATCGTCAAGGGGGTAAACGCTGAAGGTTTCAAATTCGCCTAATCTGCCTTTGACTATCTCGTCTAAATTGGCAATCCTAGACGATGAGAGTAGACGATAAACTTCACTCGCAACGGTGATGCAATCCAATCCGAGCGTAGCAATACCCTCTCGGTATTTGAACGGATTGGTTTGGGTGATCACCTTTTCAATCGCACTTGTTATGTCACTGTGTAACAGTTCCAAGTGTTCATTATCTGGTGTAATTTCGTGAGACATGTTGTCAGTTATCAGTTGTCAGTTGTCAGTTATCAGTTTAGTTCTATAGATTTTTAGAAAAATAATTTCAAAAAGGGTGGCATTTTTAATCTCACGCAAAGGCGCAAAGTCGCAAAGTCGCATTGAGAAGTAGAGACGCACGGCCGTGCGTCTCTACTGGCACCGAAGCGAAGCGCCTTTGCGCCTTTGCGTGAAATTGGTTTTAGATCGATAACAATAGTTTTTTCACTCACTCTGATTAAAAAAATCAGCGCCAATCAGGCCATAATCAGTGTCATCAGCCTTCTATAAAAAAACAGCTAATCACGACTATTTTGCGATAATACTAAATTAATCAAGTTAAAAGTGGTTGATGAAAACAAATAGCGTCTATCAAAACGCTGTTGTCGAATGATTGTGAAATTGTCACTGCGAAACAGTATAAAGGGAAAGGTTTCATAACCGCCATCTAAGGGCAGTTTGTCAACCACTTGATATAACAAGTATAAATAACTCCCCAGCACATCTATAAAACTATCCCCTTCTGTGGTTTCGGCTTCATAATGCTTGGTTTCAGAATGCGGACTAAAATACTGCTTAAAAATTTCGGGTTGAAACAAGACGGGTAACGGTATCGCAAGATACTGGCTGCCACTGCTATTCTGACTATAAATGTCTTGACTTTTGCTGGTATCTTCACTGGCTTGCTGCATTTTTTCAATTTCTTTTGCAACCTTGCTCAATGCGGTTCTCAGGTTATTGGTATATTTGGCATTTGAGGCATGTCCTTGCATTTTTTCCACTATGCCTTCGCTTTTTACCGCGTTTAACATATCTTTGGGAATATTCACCCGTTCTTCACTCTTCGGAATCGGTAGGATGAACATATCGCCGTCGATATAAAAGCTGGGTTCAAAGCGATAACTGAGCAAATCATACAAGCTGTTTTGACTGCGTTCGTTGAACTGTTCATAGTAGATATTGACTTTTTTCAGGGTATCACTGGCTACTCGTGTTTGTGTGCGCTGAAAAATCGTTCTGATATCGTCTTTCAATTTGGTTAAGGAATTGTTGTATTCTGCTTGCCCCGCTTTCACACTCTCCAAGTTGCGACTGATTTCACGCTTCATCTCGCTGAGCAAATTAGCTACCCCTGTTAATAGGGAATCGCCTACTGAATCAACATGTTTTCCGCCTACTGGGATAATTCTGAGTTCATGTTGTCCGCCAATGTCTCCTAAACCGGATATGCGCGTTTGTACGGCGGCGCGTACCAATAAAATGATATTCATTAACCCTGTGATGCCACGTTGATAACGCTCTTCTCGGGGTTGCCAATCGCTATAATAAATCCTGTCATGGAGATAAAAAGTCAGCCAGCGCGTTTGTGTTTCTAAGGCCTTTTCTTCTGCGGTGTCACCGCCACGTCCACGATACACCGTTTGCACAATTTCCATTAAGTTATTTTCAATCTGAAACTTGGGCACTTGAATGAAAATATATCGCGCACGCGCAAAAGTAATGCCACGACTGGCCGAAGACGTCATAAATATAATCTTGACCGCATTTTTATGCTGATTGATTTGTTTACGTTCCGTATCAGAGATGCTGGAATGGATTTCCAGATAATCCTTGAATTTCTCAAATGAACCGCTGGGCAAAGATAATTGGTTTTGGCTGAGTTGGGCTATTAATTGTCTCAGATAATTAATATTCTGAATATAAACCAGAATTTGCCCATCATGAGCCGGATCGCGCAATAGCTTGAAAATGTCTTTTAAAAGCCAGGCTTGTTGCGCGTCATCAGTGTTGCGCTTTTCGCGCTTTTCTAAAAAGGCCGAGTTGGGGCGTACTTCTGCCCCGACTTTGTAGCTCAACACTAATTCACGGGCAGGAAAGGTATTGGCGTTGATAATGGTGCCATCCATTTTTGAGAAGCCGATTTTAAACTGATCTTGTTCGATAGACAAGGGTTTGGCATCAATTGCTTTATCCACTTGACGATATAAGATTTTCGCTGGACTGGGTTCGCGTTTGGATAAATGCTGTTTAATCACATCTTTACCGGCAATCGAGGCATCCGATGCAATGATTTTAACCTTAAAATGTTTGTGAAAATTTTTCGCGATTTTCACTAATTCATGCAGCAAATCACTACCACCGCTATCGCCAATCACTTCATCTACCATAAAAATAACATGCCGCGTTGTTTTTGCAATCTGTGCCAGTTTGATGTCATCAAAGTCTTTCAATTGCTTATCTATAGCGGCTTCGGCAAAAAGTCGTCTTAAATGTTCGGCTGTGGTTTTGGTTGCCGTCTTTTTCAGTGATTGCACCGTTGCCGTCGCGACAATGTTTTTGGGTATCGTCTTATCAGTATAATGAGCGTGACGTAAAGTGCAAATCGCTGAGCAAACCGTATTTAAGACACCTTGTGTGAAACGACGGTTATAAGCCATTTTATTATCGCTACTGGATTGGCTGTGACTGTAGCGCGATTTATGAAAAACCAGTTCTTGTTCATCTGCCACTAATTTTAAAATACTTTGTTTCCCGCCGATTGCTGATGGCATTTTCAATTCGGGTGGCAAGGGCGTATTGGAGACATATTTAATGACAGGTTGCCCATCAAAATGATTAATGAGGGTGCTGTTTGAGTAAATACACATTAAACGGTTATCTTTCATCACTCGCTTGCCATTATCAAGGCGACTCAATTTTTCGACAATATCATAGTTGACTTGGGTACGTGGACTGAAATAGAAAAACAAAAACCCTTCTGACAGAAGGGGTGGTGTCAAGATATAGTCAACAATCGCGGTGGTTTTACCAATGCCAGGATGCCCGGTGAGAAAGAGCAATAAATCATCGTTGTACATGGCTTGCGTAATCAGACGCGCATGAGCATCCCGAAAGGTTAAGGCACTGTCAGGCTCCAATCCGACTTCTGCCAAAATCTCTGAGGGCACTTGATCCGCAGTACTGAAAAAATCTTTCAACACTTCGGTATAAGTGCTTTGCGTTATGCCCTTGTCAGAGGGAGGTAAGGTGCGTAATTTTTCGACAAAAGTCGTTAAATTGTGGCTATTACCACCAAAAAATTGGCGAAAGGTGCGTTTGAAATTTTTGAAAATGCTTTCAAAAACGGATGTGATAGAAACCAGTCTATTTTCGGGATAAGGTATGCCCTGAGTTTGTTGCTTACTTTGTTGATAGATCGTTTGGAAAATGCCTAAAATCGGTAAGTCGGCTTTATCGCTGATAAAAGTGGCATTATAAGCGCGATCCGTTAAACCAATGGCATTGACTTCTAAAGCTTTTTCATGAAAGCGTTCAGGTAGTAATGCTGTGAGACAGTGGACAAAACTATGGGCATAGCCACCTGCTTGAATCATTTTATAGCTGTCTTTGTCGTCTCTGGAAAAGGCTTCAAAATAATCAGCCAGTTCTGCTGAGTAATGAATACCGGCTTTATCGGAATCCATCAGAATATGTTCAAAAGCGGTTTTCTGGCGCATATAGCCATAGGTGGTGAAAAGACGTTGTTTTATGATAGAAACATTTTGTAAATCAGGTACTTGACTAATATCGGCTACCGAAAATAAGCCAACATCAATCACGACGATGCGATATCGATCATGCAAATGAAATAACATGATGATATCGGCATTTAAAAATTCTCCACGTTGTTGGTATCTTTGATAATCCGGTTGAAGCTGACTGTCTATGTGCTTGAACATTTGATCAAGCTTGGGTGTGAGTAAATCATAGCGAACATAATCATCGCTATTAAAAAGCGGTTGTAAATCACACTGATAATATAACAAAGTGGGATAATTCGCTTTTTGTGTTTGAAAAGGTAAAGGTTCACTCCGAAAGGCTTTCATCGCGTCATCCAGCCCTTGACAATATTCGACGATAAAATTAAAGCCTTTGTGAACACCCAAAAAGACGAGATATTCAATAAACCGCTCTGTGTTTTTCAACAAAGTGGGATCAACAACGCCCTGTTTTTTCGCCTTGGCTTGTAAACGGGAGACAATTTGACTCAGTTTGAGCTTTTTCAGTTCTTCATCATAAAGAGGATGAACCTTGGATAATAGCTTTTTTTGGGTGGTTAAATGGCGAATACCCGCTAGAATGCCTATATTGATGCCTAATTCAAAGACAAAACCAAAGTCATCGCCAAGAATGTTGGTGTTAATGTGATTCATAAGAGAGTGAGTTGTATTTAAGGTATACTGAAAATATATTGAAGCAATGAGGGTAAGCGTTTGGATTTTTGGAAAATATTTAAATTCAGAAAAAACAAAATAAATAACGCCAGAGGCGCACGCAAGGCCTTCTTTTTAAGAAGGCCAGCGTCTTTAGCGTCTTTAGCATTTATTGTGCGAATTGGGATGATTAAAAGCCACGAAATGACACTTCAATGCAGGAATATTTCCGTGTTTTTCCGTGTTTTTCCGTGGCAAAATCTATCGAGGCTTCAGGCACTCAGAATTTCTGTAGCCCGTTTAACCAGTTCCTCTGGATTGCAAGGTTTGAGAACAACGTCACTGGCTCCCAATTCTAAGACGATGGGGCGCGTATCTGATTTTGAACGCCCTGTTAATGCCAGTACGGGTATGTCTTGTTTCGTCTCCTGTCGTAGCCATTTTAAAAAACCCATGCCATCTAATACTGGCATCATCATATCAA
>JAYQWI020000022.1:0-5788 GCA_035871815.2 Candidatus Parabeggiatoa communis | reverse complement strand
GAGTTTTAAACTGTTACCATCCATTTTGGCCTGAGTGCTATCGACAGAAATGGCCTTGTTCCATTTACCAGTACTCTTATTAAAAGTGGTACCACTCCAATTTGAATCGTCCACTTCAAAAGTCGAATTGGCGAACAAATTTGCCTCAATTTTGGAAGCAGTGTATTCATCAAAACGCAACCCACACCATTTGGAGTTTTTCTCAAGTGAGGAAAAGGCTTTTTGCCAGTGTCCGAAGGAGTAGATTTTAGCATCTTTTACGAAAAACGCTTCTGATGATGGATTACAGTAAACGTTGTTTTTAAACGTTCCATGACGGGTGTTATTGCTCTGTTTAACGCCGTATTGCTCGGGATGGAGCGAGTAAATAATGTTATTTTCCACAACATTATTGTACGATTTTTTGCTGCCGTAGAGATCTTCAATAACAATCTGCTCTTTATTATTGTAAACAAGATTATTACGAACGGTGGTGTTGATAAACGAATTAAGGCGAATACCTTGATGTTGATTATTGGCTACCGTGTTCCCTTCAATCACATTATCCTTGAAAGTGTTATTGGCCCCGATACCCATACCATAAGCATGATGATGCGAACAAGGTGTCTCATTGAGATTACCGCACCCATTTGATTCATCAACATTACCAACCGATTCTAACAAGATGTTACCTCGGATAATATTACCATCTGAGCTGATAGCAATAGCCCCACCATCATTAAGCAACAACAAGGATTTGCGAATCACATTATTTTCGACCAAATGATGACCCGCATCATTAAGGCTAATACCACCATGCCCGGTGTTTTCGATGGTGTTTTGCCTTATGGTATAAGCTTTACCAAACGCTATAATGCCCTTGCCTTGATAGATACCATCGTATCTGACACCATAAGCGGGATACATGCCCGTATTGGTAATCTGGTTTTTTTCAATGACACTGTCTTTCACATCAAATCCTTTTGATGCCAGCAGTGCTATGGCGGCATTGAATTGATGATCAAAGGTGTTGTTTTGAATTAAGACATCAGGGCTATTCCAGATACTGAGACTTGTGACATTGTGGGCAAAATGACAGTTTTTGACCGTCACATTATCAGAACTGTTAATCTTAACAGCATTTTGGCTAAAATGACGAAATGTGAGATTTTCGGTCACAGTATGATGCTTTTCGTTACTGATACTCAGCCCAACTTGATAGGTTGAACCTTCAATCAGTAAGGTATTGGGATCGGCACTGGTAGGCGGATAAAGATAGAGCTTTTTAGCTTTGGCATCGTAATACCATTCACCTGGATGGTCTAATTCTTCCAATTTCCCGTCTAAAAAATAACCCCATTCTGGCAATTGATCCCCTAAATCGGTTACTGTGAGTTTACCGTTTTTTCTGAGGTAATTTTTGATTTCACGCACCTTATAAGTCCAACTGTAATCTCTGATGCGTAATGTGGCCCCTTTCCAATAACCATCAGCCTTACCGTAAGCGGCTAACTCCGGATCGGTAAAGGCATCAGTCCCGGCACCTGCGCCCACTTGAAGCCAGTTTTTGTCTGCGGGAGAATCAACATTGGGATAACGGGCAATGGTCATCAACTTGCCATTGACAAACAGTTGTTCAATGGTATTTTCATTGCCTTTTTCATCCTTTTGAATGAAGGCTGACACATCAGCCTCATAAACGTCTCGCCCAAGGGCGGCATGTTTTGTCGGTGTCCAACCGGTGATTTGAACGCTACCAGCAATAACGGGATTGTTACCGCTGCCGTAGGCCCCAAAAGTGAGATTTTGAGGCTTTCTCTTGAGAGAGATTATACCTCGAAAAACATCACCACGCTTGAAGAGGAAGGTGGAATCATCCTCAAATATGATGTCATTGAATTTAGCCAATGTTTGCCACTGGCTTGTTTCTGAGGTGCCCTCATTAGCATCATTTCCGCTGGTACTGGAAAAATAGTAAGTGGCACTCTGTACGGTGAGGGGTAGGACTAACCCCATCAGACAGAGTAAATAAAGTAACTTTTTGAACATCATACCTCTCCTTCGTTTATTATGAATTAATGGGAATTCAATGAAAAAATGGGTAGGCCTGTAAGGGGTGAGCAAGACGGCCTCAAGATCGGATGGATTAATAAAGTAACTGATTGATTATACAGATTAATACAGATTAAAAATCCGTGTCAATATTTCACCAGCGTTCTATCAACCCACATTACAGAATGACCCTTTTTTCATTCAACATTGTTCCCAAGGTAAATTGTGAAAACGCCAGCCACTGATGCTGCTGCGATGATGATTATTATCTAAAGGGCCTTCAAAACCTTCATCTATATGATAGATATTGGTAAAGTCATCTTCGATGAGTACTTTTCCTGCCTCTAGGGAGCGGCGTCCACTGCGACAAATCAGGATGATAGGGACACTGTCTATCTCGGTATTTTCAGGATGGTAAACAACGCCCCCAAGCATGACTTTTCGCACATCAGCTGCAAAACGGGGATTGATTTTCCAATCAGGCTCATCGATCCAAGGAATGTGTATCGCACTTTTTGGATGGCCTATAAATAAGTATTCCATCTCGGAACGTATATCAATCAGCACAGCTTTAGGATTGTCTTGCAACATTTGCCATGCGTTTTGAGGGCTAATAGAAAGGACTCCAGAATCATTCATGTTATTTCCTTATGAGGATTTGATGAATCAATTATCACTGATCAGTTTTCAAAATATTGAGATGCTTGATATTTAATAATCTAAGGCCAACCGATTATTGAACAAACATAGAACATTAATTGGACTGATGCCATATAAAGTAGGCAAACTTTGAAGTTAAGAATAAAACGCTGATTGAGATGATTGAGATGATTTTTGCCTCTAAAAAGGTTAAAAAACGGATGTGTACCGACTTATAACAGTTTAACTTTAAGACAGGCATTGCCGACACTGATAACTTTGACTAGGGTGCCGACGGGACAATCAGGCCCTTCTGCGCGCCAACTACCGTCATCGACAAGGATTCTACCTATACCATTGACAATGGCTTGGTTCACAGGATAAATTCGTCCTATCAATTCAGTTCCCCGTTTGTTGAGAAACGGTTGATCGTTGAGTAGTGGATGTTTGCCTAAATACAAGCGCCCTACAACGACACTGACAATTGAGATGACAGCCAATATCAGTACTTGATATTCAAGACTGAGCATAGGAACCAATAACACGAGAAAACCCATCGCTATTGCTGCAATAGCAGGCCATAAAAAGAAGGAACCAAATGTACCTAACGCTAAAAATTCTAATATAAATAGCGCCATGGCAAGCATCCACCAGTGCCAGTAGTTAATTTGAAAAAATTCCATACTTACTCACTCATTACGCACTAGAACAGTTATCAGTTATCAGTTCCACCTAAACAAACGTTTTTGCGCGCAAAAACGTTTGCGTGGAACCTTCGGTGTGCTACGCTAAATCCATTATCAACACATTGATATTCATTGATATCAAGTGATTCTTAGGCCAACCGATTATTCTTCCAAACTATGATTAAAGATAGCATAAGATGTTACACAATGCTATGAATTGCACAAAATAAAACTTTGATGTTGAAAAATAACCAGCCATTGGCAGAGTATTTTGAAATCATTTTTGGCCGAATGAAGCTTCTTTAATAATATTTTTAATGCCAGCAATCGCACCGATAATACCTGATGTTTCTAACGGCATTAACATCAGCTTACTATTGTCTGATGTGGCGAGCCGGTTGACGGCTTCCATGTACTTGATAGCGATTAAATAATTTATCGCTTGCATATTGCCATGATTTATCGCTTCTGAAATCACTTCAGTGGCTTTAGCTTCGGCTTGTGCAAAGCGTTCTCTGGCTTCAGCATCACGAAAAGACGCTTCTCTACGCCCTTCCCCTTCCAAAATCACGGCTTGTTTTTCACCTTCAGCTTGTAAAATTTCAGCTTGTCGCTGTCCTTCCGCTTCTAAAATGAGGGCCCGTTTTTCACGCTCGGCTTTCATTTGCCGCGCCATAGCATCAATCAAATCTTGAGGCGGTGCGATGTCTTTAATTTCAATACGTAACACTTTGATTCCCCAAGGATTGGTAGCATCATCAACGATTCTGAGTAATTGTGTGTTGATGATATCGCGTTTAGAAAGTACCTCATCCAATAGCATAGCCCCCATAACACTGCGAATATTCGTCATCGTTAAGTTCAATATCGCATTGGTGAGATTACTGACTTGGTAAGCGGCCTGCGCAGCATTGATCACTTGATAAAACACTACCCCGTCTACGCGCACCATCGCATTATCTTTGGTGATAATATTCTGAGCCGGAATATCCATGACTTCTTCCATCATGCTTAATTTTCGGCTAATCACGTCAATAGCCGGGATAATAATATGCAATCCTGGCTCAAGAGTTTTAGTATACTTCCCAAAGCGTTCAACTGTCCATTCTTGTCCTTGAGATACCGATTTAACGCCCAAGAAGACTAATATGACTGTCATACCTAAAAAAATGAGGACGAAAATGGTAAAATCATTAATGAGATCCATGTTAATAATTTGCTGTCACTTGATATGTTAGAATAACGTAGGCATGGGGCTTTAGCCCATGCTAAAAGAACAAAACCCTTACGGGTTTAAACCCTCTCGTTCTGTCGAATTTATATCAAAACTTATAACTTGCCACCATAAACATCAATCTGCAAAAGCCTTACTATTTTAACCATTAACCATTAACCATTAACCATTGATAATTGAAAGATGTCTAATATCAAAAAGCCACCTAAATTACTTTTGCGTCGTGTGGGACGCGCTATTACTGATTATGCCATGATTGAGAATGGGGATAAGATTTTATTAGGACTTTCAGGTGGTAAAGATTCCTTATCTCTATTACATATTTTAGCGCATTTGCAACGCTACGCGCCTATACGTTTTGAGCTAGGGGCCCTGACAGTGGATCCAGAAATTCCAGGCTTTGATCCTTCAAAGCTTAAAGATTATCTCGAACAATTATCAATTGATTATTATTATATCAAGCAACCTATCATGGAGGAGGCGAAAAAACATTTACAGCGTCAATCATTTTGTGCTTATTGTGCTAGGATGAAACGGGGTATTATGTATCGCATTGCCCGTGAACAAGGTTATAATGTGTTGGCATTAGCGCAGCATCTTGATGATTTAGCGGAAAGTTTTTTGATGTCGGCCCTTTATAGTGGAAGTTTAAGAACGATGAAAGCACATTATACCAATGATGCCGCTGATGTGCGGGTTATACGTCCTTTGGTGTATGTTCGTGAGAGGCAAATGGCCGCTTTTGCAGAAGCGGCACAATTGCCAGTGGTTCAAGACAGTTGCCCTGCCTGTTTTACAGTGCCTACCCAGCGCGAACATATTAAAACCCTACTTGCCGAAGAAGAAAAGAAGCATGAACATGTTTTTCAAAATATGTTACATGCAATGCGCCCATTGATGGTGAAACAGGTGAAGGGAAATGGAAAAGGGGAAAAAGGTGCATATGCTAGCACTTGATTTCTTACTCAAACCTAATCAAAGTTACTTATTTAAGTGCCGTTTAAGACTAATCTATTTTAATACTTGACTTTTTAAATTATATCAAATATTATAAATAATGTCATCTGTTTGGATGACACCATGACGGTGTCATGGATATGAGGGGCTCTGCAAATCAGAGGTTGCAAATTCGCATCAAGATTAGGTTAATCTGGGTGTGAATTTTATTAGGCCTTGAGTCTAGGGACTTTTGACGAGC
>JAYQWI020000021.1:0-6858 GCA_035871815.2 Candidatus Parabeggiatoa communis | reverse complement strand
CCTTTTGCGCCTTTTGCGTTTATTATTAAAAAATAAAGTCAGATTAATTGCTAAAAAGGAATTTTAATTATGGGTACCATAACACTCAAAGTGCCTCAAGACATCCATGTAGAATATCAAATTGACAGTTCAAAAATGATGCTGCAGTTACTTGACTGGCTCAAACAACTTAAACCACAACCCCTTAATGATGATACTGACTTCATTGTTCAAATGACTCAGGCAGCGATGCCAGCCCGTGAAAAGCATCATGATCAAACGCCATCACAACAAGAAAAGGCGTATGCAGAGGCTATGCAAGATTATTTGTCGCGTCCGGCAAAACCCTTAAAAAAGGCTCAAGAAAGTTATCCACCTAGGGAGGCATTGTATGATCGAGGCCACTTTTGTTGATGCCAATGTGTTGATTTACCAGCGTGATAGCTCAGAGCCTCTCAAACAACAAAAGGCGACTGCATGGCTCGATTTTTTATGGCACTCAAAACAGGGGCGTTTAAGCGTTCAAGTGCTTAATGAGTTTTATGTTATTGTCACACGCAAACTTAAACCGGGTATGGACATAAAAGCAGCGAGAGCCGATGTGCGTGCTTTGATGACGTGGCAGCCTATCCCAATTAGATAGGGTGGTGGTTGAAAAAGCGTGGATAATACAAGATCGTTTTTTGTTTTCATGGTGGGATAGTTTAATCGTGGCAGCAGCTCAAGTCGCACAATGTCGCTATCTCTTAACTGAAGATTTACAAGATGCTCAAAAATTGGATAGTGTGATTGTGGTCAATCCATTTATTCACACACCACAAGATATTTTTCAAGGAGACTAAAGTGCCAGTGATGTAATCGTTTTGAATTTTTTAACGCAAGAGACGCAAGGGACGCAAGGGACGCAAAGACTTTTCTTTTTTGATACAGACTCTTTGCGCCTTTTGCGCCTTTTGCGCCTTTTGCGTTTATATTAAAAACTTGATAATGATTAAATTCTTTTTATAACGCAATATTTAAATAATCACTTGCTAATAATATGGTTGCTACAATGACAGACAATGCAAGAGGGGCGGGAGATTTAAAAAGAACGCAACCTACTGGACAATTGGGTGGAAAACCAATAGGACATCTTGCGCCTGAAACTGGCAGTCAGAAACACACTCATAAAAGAGAAAACCAATCCGCAGAAATACTTGCTGCACAAGGCTATCAAGTTGAACAAAATCCGGGTACACTGCCAAATGGCAGAAATCCTGACTACAAAATTGAAGGTGAGTATTTTGATTGTTTTTCACCCACCTCTAATAATATAGATCAGGTTCGTTGGGGAATTTCACATAAAGTTAAGAATGGGCAAACACAGAGAATTATCTTAAATTTAGATGATAGTCTATTTGACCCAAGTGATATAATTGAACTCCTGTCACGTAAACCCAAAAAAGGCCTAAAGGAAGTGATAGGTATTAAAGGCGGAAAAATCGTACCTATTTTTCCTTAAAGACACATAAGCCATAAGCATTTCTTACAAGGTATAAGCGGAGGTTGAAATTAATGGCATTAGACTACTATTTAATTATCCAAGACATCAATAATGAGATTGAACCCACTATCGTTCTGGAATGCTTAAGCCAAAGCTTCTTTCTTCAAAAAAACGACCTTTCAGGTTTATTAATAGGTATTGGCCTAACGCTCAATGCATTTAAAGAAGACGATGAAGACTCTCTTTTTCACAGTCCTTATCCTGATATTTGCCTTGCCTTTCGCATTGATAAGTTTGAACACCATGAATCTGGCATGAACACAATGCTAAAAATCGTGATTTGGTTAATGTCGAGATTCAATGGCGATATGATATTCTTCTTAAATGAACAGAAAATTTTTCAAAGACTGTCAAGCCAGTTGAGTTTGAATAATGAATCTGAATTTTGGATGCCAAGAGAATTATCCTTGGAAAATCAGTCTTTTCAATCAGCCCGTGTGGCAACAATTCTTGGATAATTTGATTAACATGATATTGAGTTCAAGGCTATTGTCTGTGCTAATTAAAATCAGCGTAAATCATGACAATCAGCATCATCAGCGTTCTATCTACAAAGTATTTATTGATAACTGATAACTGATAACTGTAAAAGAGAATCATCATGTTAATGTTAACTTTAAAAAGAGTCTTGTTAGTCTGGCTCGTCTGGCATTTTGGCGCGATATCTCTTACGCAAGCGGCCACCGATTGCAATGCCGTGAATGAAATTTCTCCCGCCGAATGCACATCGTTGCTACAACTTTACCATAGCACGGATGGGGATAACTGGCACAGCAATGTGGGGTGGAACCTCAGCAATACACCTTGTAGTTGGTATGGAATTACTTGTTGGAATCATAGCATAACCAAGATTGTTCTCAATGAAAATCAATTGACAGGCACAATTCCTAATTTCAATGCCTTGCCTAATTTGCAGGTGCTTTCTCTTAATTCTAATCAACTGACAGGCACAATTCCCAATTTTAGTGCCTTGCCTAATTTGCAGTGGCTTTATCTCTCTGAGAATCAAATGACAGGCCAAATTCCTAATTTCAGTGCTTTGCCTAATTTGCATGAGCTTTATCTCTATGAGAATCAACTGACAGGCACAATTCCCAATTTCAGTGGCTTGCCTAATTTGCACGGGCTTTCTCTTTGTGGTAATCAACTGACGGGCACGATTCCCAATTTCAGTGGCTGGCCTAATTTGCTGGGGCTTGATCTTTCTCATAATCAACTGACGGGCACAATTCCCAATTTCAGTGCCTTGCCTAATTTACAGCATCTTTATCTTTCTGATAATCAACTGACAGGCACAATTCCTAATTTCACTGCCTTGCCTAATTTACAGGGGCTTTATCTTGATTCTAATCAATTGATGGGCACAATTCCCAATTTCAGTGCCTTGCCTAATTTGAATAGCCTTTATCTTCATTATAATCAATTGACAGGCATGATTCCGGTTTCTTCCAACACGCTTATTAACTTGAGAACCCTTGCTCTTAGAAATAATCCACTGTGTAAAAAAGCAGACTATGATTATGCTATATGGCCTATAGTAAGTAGCTGGAATGCTCATATAACTTGGCAAGCGCAACTCGAAACCTTTCCAATTTGTCCCACTGAAACGGGCCCAATTCCCACAGTCTTAAGCTTTATCAGGCTTAAAGAATACTACCAAATAGGCGAAATCGTCGATGTTGAAATAGCCGTCAATTTTACCGCTGAAAATCCGGCGGATACGGTTGATTTATGGATAGCGATTCAACAACCCTCTGAAAATTTTCTCTATATGAGTGCTTTGCCCTTAGCCGATCTTTTTAGCCCAAAACCCCAATTCTTTAGAGAAGATTTAGGCACAACACAGGAGACGTTTTCTGTCATTTCCGATTTTAAAGTCCCTAAAGGAGTTGGGGGTAACTATACTTTCTATGCTGCCTTAGTTGAAACGGGTAAAAATCCTTTGAGAGATGGGGCATGGGTTATGCGGCATATTGTGAAATCCAGTACCCTGTTGAGTAATCGCTAAGTTGATAGAATGGTGATGAGGCTGTTTGGGCGTATTCAAAAAAAATGAGGCAGCAAAATAACATTCACTAAAATCGGGCAGCATTCAAAGCCCGTTTTTGGATAGCCTTTGCCGCTACCTTTGAATTTTTTAACGCAAGAGACGCAAGAGACGCAAGAGACGCAAAGTGATAAGCGCCTTTTGCGCCTTTTGCGCCTTTTGCGTTTATTATTAAAAACTTGATAGAACGCTGATTGCACTGATTGTCATGATTTACGCTGATTATTAAGATATAGATTTAATGGCGATATGATATTCTTCTTAAATGAACATAAAATTGTAATGATAGATCAACCAATCGGCCACTTTGCAGAAGTTTGTTTTGAAGTCACAAAAAAACCATCGAATCCAAAAATCATTTCTACCCTTTCTCATTTTTGGTCTGATGTTTCAAGGGTATTGTCTGTGCCACATTCTGAAAAAGACTATCAAAGCCTTTTAACGCTATTTGAAAAATTAATTGATATAGTTGGCGACAATAAAACACATCCCTTATCAAGTTTAATGGAAACGCTCTGTCTTTTAATTGAAAACTATGAAACAAAGCATTATCCGAAGCCTGACATTTCAGGCAATGACATTTTACAATTTTTAATGGAGCAAAACGCGCTAACACCAAGCGACTTACCTGAAATAGGCACTATTGACGAAGTGTCAAAAATAATAAAGGGCCAACAGGAATTGAAAGCTCGACAAATCCGTGCCCTGAGCGAGCGTTTTCATGTTTCTCCCGACGTTTTTTTGTAATAATGAGATATCATTGAGCATAAGACTGAGTCAACCAGACAACCCCGTGAAAATCATCATGATCAAACACCATCACTTAAGGCGTATGCTGCGGCTATGCAAGATGATTTGTTATCAGTTATCAGAGAAAAGCTATGGAAAATACACTCTATTATTTAGAAACACTGACTCATGAAACCAAAAAACCAGAAGCTGAAGTCATGACAAAGGCTTTTCAAGTCGGTTTACGTCAACTTTGGCGTGAACACATTTTGAGTCGCTATCTCCACCATGAAATATCACGAACAGAAGCGATAAAACTCGTGGGAATTGATTGGGTTGAATTAGCAGAACGTCAACAACAAGCCATGTTTGAAGATTTAGAATGGGCATTGAAAAAATAAGTGTTGTATCGGATGCCGGCCCGCTGATTCATCTTGCCTAGATTGACTGTCTCCCGCTACTTGGCATTTTTGAAAACCTATCTATTCCAGAAACCGTATGGGGTGAAACTGTTGAACAGGGGCGTATTTCGGCAAAGGAGATGATTAAACTGAATAATATTCAAAAACAAGCCTTATCTCAAGCAGACGTTTCACAGTTTATACAACAAAACAATTTAACCAAATTACACGCAGGCGAGCGTGATTGTTTATATCTCTGTCAACAACTCAATATCTCAACACTGTTAACAGATGATTTAGCCGCACGAAACGCTGCCAAAGCTTTAAATTTCAGGCCACTCGGAACATTAGGTATTGTGGCAAAAGCCTATCAGATGGGCCCTATTTCGTTAGCAGAAGCGGAACATCATATGCTCAATCTTTATGAAATGAGCAGCCTTTTTGTCACCAAAGCCATAGTAGAATTAGCTATTGAACAATTGCACAACTATGCGAAAAGTGCATCATATCATTAAGACTTGAGTTTGCTTTTACGTTCCAAGTTGAGTTTGGCTATTTTCCATGTTAACTTTAATAAGAGTATTGTTAGTCTGGATTGTCTGGCATTTGGGCACGATATCCATTACGCAAGCGGCCACCGATTGCAATGCGGTGACTGAAATTTCTCCAGCAGAATGCGAATCGTTGTTAGAACTTTACCATAGTACGGATGGGGCTAACTGGAAAAACAATGAGGGCTGGAATGTTACCAATACACCTTGTAGTTTGAAGGGGATTACTTGTGACGATCATGGCGTAACCAAGATTGATATAGCGTTTCCCGATTGAATGAACCTTCGGTGTGCTACGCTAAGTACAAGGGTGAATCAATCCTAAAAAATAACAGATTAAAAGGCTAAGGCCCCTTCGGGGTTGCCACCCTTCGCATTCTTAGTGATTTGACAAACACTGCCTGAAACGAAGTAGAGACGCACGGCCGTGCGTCTCTAGTCAACTGTCCCCAAAATTCGTGACAAACGAGATTTCTTTTAAGTTCCTCTTCCAATTTTCCTGTCGTTATGTTAAGGTCTCCCTTCGCTGCCTTTCAGGAATGCTTATGAAGCTTCCCGGCAAGAAAGGTATTATTTTAACTAACCATACAGGTAGTTGAGTCATGAATAATAGTGTATTAGGGATAATCGGTTTGGGAAACAGAGTCATTTCTCTTTTACAAGAAAAATTGGAACTTGTAGAAAAGACTTATGGGAAATTGGATCGATTCGGGGTTGCCACTTTCTACGAAGGGCGTACCAAGTTCTTAGAAACTCAAGGAAGTTTGGATCTCTTATCGGGTTTTTCCACACCCGCTCGTTTAGTGATTGCGTTCATTGAGCAAACTCATCCAGATGAGCCAGCGCTTCAACCTCGCCCTGAATTGTATACCAACAACGCTCTCGCTTTAGTTTATAGCGGGCAACTTGCAAACGCCAAAGACATTCGTTTTGAATTATCCCGATTGGGATTTCATTTTGAAAGTCAGCTTGACAGTGAAGTGGTTTTGCGTCTTATCAGTCGGTATTTTAAGATCGGTATGTCTCTTAGCGAGGCAGTGAGATTGAGTCTGAAGTATTTGGAAGGCGATTTTGCTCTCCTTGTTCTTGATACCAGACATCAAGAATTGCTGGCAACACGTCAGGGGTATGCCTTAACGATTGGTGTTGATCAAGGAACCCTTTATATTGGTTCCAACCCCAGAATTTTGAATCTCATCTCTTATCCCATGTTACAAATACCAAAAGGTGAAGCGATGATACTGCATTCTCTTTTTTAAACCGTCTGAATTAATTGCAGTCACATTTAACAGGAACATTTAAATAGACATTATACCGATTTAATTTAAGTGCTTGATTTTATTCGTTTTCTAAAAATGAGAATTTTTATATAAATCAATAAGTTACGTTAAATCGGTATAAACTCTAATGAATCTGACAGAATTAACGATTGACTTAAAAATAAAATAAGTACTGAACCATAAATTTTGAGGTATTTTAATAGAAGCAATGTTTATTTGTAATTAGAGACGCTTCGCGGCGCAAATCTACAATTCGCGGTTTCGTTTCGACGCGATGCAGAGCAAATCTTTGCGGTAAAATACCTGTTTATTTGTGGTTCAGTACTTA
>JAYQWI020000020.1:0-4356 GCA_035871815.2 Candidatus Parabeggiatoa communis | reverse complement strand
AAACCCAATAACATGAAACTTGGCACAGTCTAATCCTTTATTATAAACAATCCTTGTCGTTATATTTGTAAGGCTTGAGGAAATTTAATAACATGACTTTATCACACAAAACGGTTTTCAAATATAGCCTAAACCTATTATGGATGCTATCAATAACAGCACTTTTGACCGAAACGACATTTAGAGTATATCATCAAGTCAATCCCGTCTTTATTTTTGAACATCATGATTATAACCGTTTCCGAGGCAAACCGTTCGCTGATGATTATGATTTCACCTTAAATTCACAAGGATTTAAAGATGTCGAATTTGGCCCAAAGCAGAAAAACGTATTGCGTCTATTAGCGATAGGCGACTCTTTTGCTTACGGCGTAGTGCCCTATCAATTTAATTATTTAACCCTTTTGGAAAATCAACTCAATCAAGAACACAATAGGGTTGAAATGCTCAATATGGGTATTCCAGCAATCGGCCCGAAAGATTATGTTTCGGTTCTGATTAAGGAAGGCTTAGCCTTAAAACCTGATGGGGTGCTCGTGTCTTTTTTTGTGGGCAATGACTTTTTGGAAAGCGAACGCGCTTTCTATTCCCACTCCTATCTCTTTGTATTCTTAAAGTATTTTTGGAACCTTCGCGCTCATTATCAAGGCAATGTCTTTCATGGTAAAGCGGTTTATCAAGATGAACAAAAGACATTATCTGATGAAAAATTTCTTGAAATAGAGGCAGCAAGAAGTCGTATTTATCAAACCAATAATCTACGATTTGAAGTTTTATTGAATCAAACGCTTTTTCAGTTGGAACACATTAAAAAGATATGTGACAACAACAACATTCAAATGAGGCTGGTTATCATCCCTGATGAAGTGCAAATCAATCAACCGCTTCAATCAAAAGTGATAACCGCTTTAAAAATGAAACCGGAAGCCTTTGATTTTTCATTGCCAAACCAACGGCTATCGCAGGCGCTCACGGCGCTTAACATTAATCATCTTGATTTGTATCCTGCATTCTTGCAAGCTTCAGCCGAAAAACGGCTTTATAAACCGAATGATAGTCATTGGAACATTGCTGGTAATCAGTTAGCCGCCTCCCTCATCAGGGATTATTTGTCTTCAGTTGAATGGCAGATAGAACGCTGATATATAGATTTTCAGATAATTAATTTCAAAAAGAGCAACCCCGAAATTATTTTTATGAAGAGCTATAGGCGATTATCCTAAAAATCAACGAATACACTTAATATCAACATCGACATTCGCTTTCAGCCAAACCCGATCAGCGGTGAGTACAGAAGCACCACGCATTCGCGCTGTCGCAAGACAAGCCCTATCTCCAAGAGATAATCCCTGTTTTCGTGTTAATGTACGCAAATGTCCAGCTTCATAAGCCATTTTGTCATCAAAAGGCACAATAGTCAGATTCAATGCGGGTAAAATGTCTTGAATTTCGGATTCTGACATACCCCCTTCAATCAGTTTAGTGACAACCTCAGCAAGATTGACAGTGCTGATTGCAGCGTGTTTTATTGAAGCAGCAACCTGCTCGGCACCAGCTTCTTGCTGAACAAAGGCAAGAAGTGCTGACGCATCCAAAATCACTTCTTCATTCACTGGTAGCCTCCCGTCGTCTTTCCGCTATTAATTCATCAGCTAAACTTCGCCCAGCTGGTATAGATTTCCGAACCAGTGTTTGAACGATTTTAACCGGATCATGTGGTGAAACAATAACCAGTTTATTACCTTTTAACTGTACTGTCACTTCATCACCGGCTGAAATCGCTAATATTTGACGATATTCTTCAGGGAGTGTCAAACTGCCATTTGAATCAATTTTAAGTTTCTGTTCCATGATATTCTCCTTCTAATGAGGGATTGACAAAACGCCAAGGTGCAACAAAAATCAAAGAATGGCAGGGTATCACTTCTCAATTATCGTTTTTGTAGAATCGTTTTGCAAGATACCTATTTTAGCCTCTTTGAAAATATTGGTAATGCTTATTTTTCAGACAGTGTAGCAATTCATACAACTTATTGAGACGATAAACGTTTTCTTGATAAGCTTTTGTGGAAGGTGACTCAATCAGTTTGTCTAACAACAGCTTACCTTCATGAAGAATCGCTTGACTAAAAAACGTCATAAATTTTTTGCGATTGCCATTATCGCCTTTGATTTGGACAACATCTAAAATATCGTCTTGTTCATCTATTGTGAGTTTTCTATCTCTTGATTTGCCAATTTTGGGCACTGGGGTTATTGAATGGGATTGATTAAAATCAAAGTAATTTTCCTGTCATAAGGCAATTCCAAAAAAATAAAATACCCAAAACAACCACACTACTCTATGCATACAAATCTTATGTCACAAACGGTCTGCTCACGCAGAGCCGCAGAGCCGCAGAGAATGAAAGAAGATTGATTAAAGGTGTGGGTATTTTAATTTTTTGGAGTTACCTAAGTTCTTTCGCCAAAAATTTTCAGGTATTTTAATAGAAGCAATGTTTATTTGTAATTAGAGACGCGAAGCATCGCGTCTCTACAATTCGCGGTTTCGTTTCGACGCGATCGCGAAGCGTCTCTTTGCGGTAAAATACCTGTTTATTTGTGGTTCAGTACTTACAATGCAGGATTATCCCATATTTTGATTGATTTGCTGGAATGAACGTAATATCAACAGGCTATTTTCTTCAAGAAGCATCAGGGGTTGAACAAGGCAGGCTGTGCTGTCTGAGCAGATATAAAGCTCATTTTCCTTTATGAAAAGCATCATCGGCACACCCCGTTGTGCGATAACCAGCGATTGTTCATCGGCAAACAGAGCGATTATCGCAAATTCACCCTTTAAACGTTTGAGAACACATAGACTGGCTTCTCGCGCTGACATCTCTATATCCAAATAGCGGCGAAGAAAAAGCAGAATGACTTCAGAGGCGCAGAGACTGTCAAGTTCATATCCCAACTGAAGCAACTCTTCCCGAATATCAGACAGGTTGTCGATAAAACCGTGATAGGCGAGGGCACAAGTTTCGGTGGCCGCGAAATGAACAGGGTATTTTTCATCTTGCTGCTTCTGACGAAAACAAGCCAGACTCAAACAACTTGTCAGGGTTTGTTTTTGCAGAAAACTTGAAAAATCCTGTTTGACGAAGTGTCTTTGCTGTATGCGCCCTGAAATTAAAGCGGCAATCGTTACCCCGTTATGTTCACCGTATTCAAACTGCATACGCTGTAACCCTTGAAATAGAGAAGGTACGACATTATTGTCGCTTAATGCTGAGATGATACCACTCATGTGATTTTTATCCTTCAGATTGCGGTTGATAGATAGAAAGTTGAGACCTTACCATATCAATCAGAATAATAAAAGAGAAAAGTTTACTGTGTCAATGTAAAACGCATGTTAAGTGGCGCATTTTTGCTGGTTGTGCCGCTCGCATTTTTCCATCTATCTGATTGATTCAAAAAAGTTAGTTATCCTGAAAATCCTGATTCAGACAGATTATAACTTGAATGCGTAACATGAATAATTAAAACATAATTAAAAAAAAATATCAATTGAGCCAATAGAAAATTTCACTTAAACGCTTCTTTTTGATTTCATCGGGCCTTTGCAAACTCGATTCTCCAGCAATGGGCGCGTTTTCCGTTAGGGTGGAAATATCTTTACTGGTGAGTCTGTATTGAACGCCTTCATCAAATTGCCATTTTCGGGTGTGGCTTGCTCATTAACCAATACCAATTGCTCTAATAACTGTTTACCCTTTTTATCTTTATTGGCGGCTTCAGTTAAATAGATAATCGTTTCAATAGCCTCAATTTGGCAAAAGAATAATTTATGCTCTTTATCGGGCGCTTGCCAATGTTCTAATAATCGTCGCGTGATTTGAGTGATATGGGGGTAATTTTTATTTCGCCAGAGACTGACTTGCTTACGAATAGTATTGATTAACGGATTAGGGCTAGCACGGCTTTGGATTTCATAATCCATTGCCACTTGCCCACTGCGCTGTTTAGGTTTGGGGATAGGAATAAAGTAAGTACTTTCGCGCCGGCCTTTAATGATCTTATTAGTGATGCCGGTGTCAGTAAATTTAAAATATCGTTTGGGTTCTTTATAAGGAGAATTGATAACGGGGTTTTCAATCATCTCTGTCATTTTTTCAAAGCCTATTTTAGGGCGTTATGTGATATCGCTAAGCTTTCTGAAGGTTGGGCGTATTTTTTTTAAGCATCGTCATAAATTGCGCTTTTTTTAAGATAGGAATTGTAGAGACGCGATGCTTCGCGTCTATAATTAAGTACTGAACCACAAATAAACCGGTATTTTACCGCAAAGGGCTATCCGAAGGTATTGCA
>JAYQWI020000019.1:0-12019 GCA_035871815.2 Candidatus Parabeggiatoa communis | reverse complement strand
CTTGCGTTATAAATAATATCAACAGCAGCATGAAACGAAGTTCAGCGTAGCTACAAATGCGCCTCAAACGTCAAGAAGTCTATATTAGCCTGAAAATCAATCAATCACCGTTCAATGTGGGCCGCGCGTTTGAGTTACCCGGTTTAAAAACGTGCTCACGACAAGCGAAGCGCTTTCAGTTTCAGAATTAGGGCAAAGCTTATTCAAACTCAGTGGAATGGGGCTAATCAAAATCAATGAAGAGAATAACGTCATAGCCTCATGTGAATTATATCGCCGTTATTTCAAAACCCGTTTATAAACCGAGGGAAAAGCAATGGAAATACTGTTTTTACTCATTCCTATCTCATTGATATTAATAGGATTGATTATATTAGCCTTATTATGGGCCATCAAATCAGGGCAATTTGATGATTTAGAAGGGCCCGCCCATGAAGTGTTAATGGATGATGATAATGTGCGGCCAATTAAAAAGGAATAAATAGGATTTGGATTGTTTCGTAGAGACGCGATGCTCGCGTCTCGGTATCGCGTCTCGGTATCGCGTCGAAACACCGAGCGAGCCGTAGGCCAGCTACGCTCCTACCCACCCTACATCAAAAAAATGTATTTAACTTAACTCAAATTATTTATTGACAATGCTCAGTAAGTACTGAAGCATAAATTTTCAGGTATTTTAATAGAAGCAACCAGGGGCAACCACAAGGGATTGCCCCTACGGTCGGATTGTAGGGGCAATCCCTTGTGGTTGCCCTTTGCGGTAAAATCCCTGTTTATTTGTGCTTCAGTACTTATAATCAGACAAATAATACTATGACAAAACGATTCAAAACAACCGCAGAAAAAAGAATATTATCCTATATTCTCCTTTTTATCGCCTTGTTTGTAGGGTATTTCTTATTAAGAGAGGCGACTTGGCAAGGCAGTAAGCAATTGCACACTTTGATGGAACTCATGGCCTCTACTTTGGCTTTTATTGTTGGGGCGATGGCTTTGGTGCGTTTTTACAGTAAGAAAGACAATACCTTTTTGTTTATTGGCACGGGCTTTTTAGGTACCGGTTTTTTGGATACCTATCATACCGTTGTGACTTCTACGTTTTTTGATATGTATTTCCCTTCAGCCCCACCCTCACTGATTCCTTGGAGTTGGATTGCATCACGCTTGTTTTTATCTATCTTGTTATGGTGGAGTTGCTTAGCCTGGTTGAGGGAGCAGAAACGAGGAAAAGCCTGGATTATTAATGAACGCAGCGTTTATGTGATTACCGGGCTATTGACAATCGGGTGTTTCTTATTTTTTGCCTTTCTTCCTTTGCCGCGTGCTTATTACCCTGAACTTTTTTTTCATCGTCCCGAAGAGCTTATTCCAGCTTTGTTTTTTCTGCTCGCCCTGATCGGTTATTTAAAAAAAGGACACTGGAAAACCAATCCTTTTGAACATTGGTTAGTCTTGTCACTCATTGTGGCTTTTATGGGACAAGCCATGTTTATGTCTTTTTCAGGACAGTTATTTGATACGATGTTTGATAGTGCCCATTTTCTCAAAAAAGTCACTTATATTTGTGTACTCATTGGTTTACTTTTTAATATCTATGCCGTTTATATCTGTTCTGAGGAATCGGCAGCCCAGTTACTACAAACCAATGTCCAATTACAAAAGGCAAAAGACATAGCGGAACAAGCGAAAATAGAAGCGGAAGCGGCTAACAAAGCGAAAAGCGTTTTTCTTGCCAATATGAGTCATGAATTGCGTACACCTCTCAATGGTATTTTAGGGTATACGCAAATTTTACAACGGGATAAAACCTTAACTGAAAAACAACAAGATGCCGTTCATGTCATTCATCACAGTGGTGAATATTTATTAACCTTGATCAATGATATTTTGGACTTGTCCAAAATCGAAGCGGATCGCATTGAACTGTATCCGACGGTTTTTCATTTTGAGGCGTTTTTACAAAGCATTGTCCAAATATTCCAAATGCGGGTAAAGCAAAAAGAGATTTCTTTTATTTATGAAAAGCTATCGCATTTACCTGAAGGCGTGCAAGCTGATGAGAAAAGATTGCGTCAAATACTCATTAATTTGCTTAATAACGCCGTTAAATTTACTCAAGACGGTGGGGTGAGTTTTAAAGTAGGATATCATAATCAACAAATCCGCTTTCAAATCGAAGATACCGGTGTTGGGATTGCCCCTGAAGAAATCAATTCTATTTTCCAACCGTTTAAACAAGTCGGAGATCAAAATACACGTTCTGAAGGAACGGGATTGGGTTTATCGATTACGAAAAAGCTCGTTGAACTGATGGGGGGACAATTACAGGTTGAAAGCAAAATAGGAAAGGGTAGTTTATTTTGGATGGCACTGGATTTGCCTGAAGTGTCTCATTTCGAGAGGCCAGATAAGATAGAAAAACAGATTGTGATAGGCTTTGAAGGAAAAAGTCGTCAAGTCTTGATTGTAGATGATAAAGAAGCCAATCGTTCTGTTTTAATTAATTTATTAGCACCACTGGGTTTTGAAACGCTGGAAGCGGTTGATGGACAAGACAGTGTAAACAAGACGTTGGAACACAAACCCGATCTCATTTTAACTGATCTGGTTATGCCGATTATGGATGGTTTTGAAGCGTGTCGTAGAATTAGACGGATTCCTGAATTTAACAAGCTCATTATTATCATGATTTCGGCCAGTGTTTTTGAATGTCACAAAGAACAAAGTATCGAAGCGGGTTGTGATGATTTTTTGCCCAAACCGATTCGGGCGGAAGACTTGTTGAGCGTGCTAAAAAAACACCTTGACTTGACATGGGTTTATGAGGCTAAAGAAACGAATAATGGGGATGAAAAACACGTTGAAATAGAAGCTGAAACGGAAGAATTGGTAGGCCCCAATGAAAAACAAGCGGATATTTTATTTGATCTCGCCATGAGGGGTGATCTTGATGGAATTGTTCAGCAGTTGGCCGAATTTGAACAATCTGACAAACAACTTACAGCATTTGCTAACCAAATCAAGGGATTTGCCAAAAACTTTGAAGAAGAGCGAATTTGTGATTTAATTGAACAATATGTCAAGCAGTAGAAAGCATCCAAACAATAGCTGACAGGTTTATTATAGCGTTTCCCGATTGAATGAACCGAATGGAAGCTTCGCTAAGTACAAATTTGATTGTCGTTGCAAATTTATTTTGCGGTTTTTTTCGTTCCAAATTTATTTTGCGGTTTTTTTCGTTCCAAATTTATTTTGCGGTTTTTTTCGTTCCAAATTTATTTTTCGCTGTACTATAGCGTTTCCCGCTTAGGTTAAATACATTTTTTTTGATGTAGGGTGGGTAGGAGCGTAGCGGAAACCCACCATTTCCGAGTGGGTTTAGGTGGGTTTAGCTTCGCTGGCCTTCGGCTCGCTCCGCTACGCTCCGCTCTACCCACCCTACAGTTACTGGGTTTCACACACATTCAAGCCCCTTCTGGATTGGGCCTTTTAATTGATTTTTAGGATTGATTTGTTTTTGTACTTAGCGTAGCACACCGAAGGTTCATGCAATCGGGAAACGCTATAGTTCGCCCCGACAGCCCCTGAATATTCAATTTCAAGATTTAAATCAATCCCATTCAACAACTCTTGTGCCATTAGGGGCGAATTGCCAGCACTAAGTGGAAATATAATCACGTAAAGATTTAGCCTCTACCGCCGTTTCTTGAAGCTTGGCTTTCACCAAATCACCAATAGAAATGATACCAACAACTTGAGCCCCTTCTACAATGGGTAAATGGCGAACCCTCTTTTCAGTCATAACCGATTCTGCCCTATCGCTAGTCGAATCCAAAGTTTCGACAAAGAAATCTTCAGTCATGATTTCGCTAACCTTGACTTTATTAGCCTCACCTAATTCTTCAGCATAGAAACGTAGAATGTCTCGATCCGTCAGTATGCCTACGAACTTGCCGGTTTCAGATTTGAGCAATAAAGCACCAATGCGTTTTTCATACATTTCTTTGGTAGCATCTTGCACACTTTTCGATGCTTCAAAGCTGATAATTGCACTTTGTTTTTGAGCTAATATTTCTTTTAATTTCATAGCAACTCCAGTTATAAAAAATGAGTAAAAAAATAATGATAAAGTGAAAATATAACAAATGAAAAAAAACGGATTATTAACAGAGGAAAAAGGGTGCGATTAAAAGTGCGGGGGAGATCATTCAAAATTTATTTTGGATAACTTTTTATGACTTGATTTTCACGCACTTTTAATCGCACCCGACGAAAAAAAACATCGTCGTTTTGATCAATTTACGATTTATTTTTACAAGTTTCAAGTACGTTCAATATAATGCGTTCAAAAAGTGAACAATTAAGGGTTAATTTTTTCCCACTCGGCGGTTAAAACATTGGCACCCATTTCGGATAAGGCCTTGAAATAATGGCATTAATACGGGTAAAGGGCGTGGTATTAAGACAAAAATTAATCGTTAACCAAAAATTGATTTATATACAATCCATATTGCCTATTAGATAATTAGCGAATGCTTATTTGATAATTTGAATTTGATTTTGTAGCTGATTTGAAATAGACCAGACAATTGTCAAGTGTATCCGTTATTTAACTAAATTAAGAATAATCAATAATCAAATTAAGAATAATCAATAATCAAAATTAATCGTTACCCAAAATTGATTTATATCAATATCTATTCAATAAATGATCGTTTATACTATGTTCTTACCCTTTTCGTATTGAGTTATATCAATCCACATCAAAACCAAGTGTTCTCGTTAATTCTAAATAGGCATTAACCTTAACTTAAGGCATTTAACACATTATTAAAATGGTTTTGATTTGTGATTGTTAATATGGTCTGATAGATTAGAAAATGGTAATATAATTAAACTATTAGGTTTAAAATGGAGAAATTAACAGATGGCGGAAACGACAAGCTCTACAGTAGGTACTGATACCTACAACTATAAGGTTGTGAGGCAATTTGCCATCATGACGATTGTTTGGGGGCTCGTAGGCATGACAGTCGGTGTTTATATCGCTGCCGAACTGGCTTGGCCTTGGCTTAACTTAGATATACCCTACCTGACATTCAGTCGTCTACGACCTTTACACACCAATGCCGTGATTTTTGCCTTTGGCGGTTCGGCTTTATTTGCGACATCTTATTATGTCGTGCAACGCACTTGTCATGTGCGCTTAATATCGGATAGGCTGGCCGGCTTTACGTTTTGGGGCTGGCAATTGGTTATCGTATTAGCTGCAATCACTTTGCCCTTGGGTTTGACAACCACCAAAGAATACGCTGAATTGGAATGGCCCATTGATTTGATCATTGCCGCAGTGTGGATCACTTATGCCATTGTTTTCTTTGGCACCATTGTCAAGCGGAAAGTCCCCCATATTTATGTGGCAAATTGGTTCTACGGGGCCTTTATTATCACGATTGCTATATTGCACATCTTTAATAACCTCGCCATTCCCGTTTCGATGTGGAAATCTTACTCGGCTTACGCTGGCGTGCAAGATGCGATGGTGCAATGGTGGTATGGCCACA
The DNA here is from genome assembly GCA_035871815.2 of Candidatus Parabeggiatoa communis. Taxonomy (GTDB): domain Bacteria; phylum Pseudomonadota; class Gammaproteobacteria; order Beggiatoales; family Beggiatoaceae; genus Parabeggiatoa; species Parabeggiatoa communis. The sequence continues at coordinate 6,455 of JAYQWI020000019.1, read as the reverse complement.
ATGCGGTAGGCTTTTTCTTAACCGCCGGCTTTTTGGGCATGATGTACTATTTTGTGCCAAAGCAAGCGGAACGGCCGGTGTATTCCTACCGTTTGTCCATTGTCCACTTTTGGGCCTTGATTTTCACCTACATTTGGGCCGGCCCCCATCATTTACATTACACGGCCTTACCCGATTGGACACAAACTACAGGCATGGTGATGTCTCTGATTCTGCTCGCACCGTCTTGGGGCGGTATGATTAACGGCATCATGACGTTATCTGGCGCGTGGGGAAAACTGCGTAGCGATCCCATTTTGCGTTTCATGATTGTCGCGATTTCCTTCTATGGCATGTCCACTTTTGAAGGCCCCATGATGGCCATTAAGACAGTCAATGCCTTATCACATTATACCGATTGGACAATTGGACATGTGCATTCTGGCGCACTCGGTTGGGTTGCCATGATCACAATGGGCAGTATGTACTATTTGATCCCGCGTATATTTGGACGTGAATTGTACAGCCTGAAACTGGTTGAAGTGCATTTTTGGAGTGCAACGATTGGTGTCGTACTCTACATCACGGCCATGTGGGTATCTGGCATTATGCAAGGCCTCATGTGGCGTGCAGTCAATCCTGATGGCACTTTGACGTATAGCTTTGTGGAATCCGTGCAAGCCATGCATCCTTACTACATGATTCGTTGGTTAGGCGGTGTTTTATTCCTGCTTGGCATGATCATTATGGCTTATAACGTCTTCAAAACGGTGACGAGTGCTAAAGTGACCGAAGTGAATGACACGATTCCGGCCCCCGCTTTTGCACACTAAGGAGAGATCAAATGGCGACAGGACATGAAAAAGTTGAAAAAAACATAGGCTTAATGATCATTCTCATCATCATTGTGGTGAGTATTGGAGGCCTCGTACAAATCGTACCCTTGTTTTTTATGGAATCTATGCTTAAGCCTGTAGAAGGTTTAAAACCTTATTCCGCATTACAATTGGCTGGACGCGATATTTATGTTCGTGAATCTTGCATGGTCTGCCATTCCCAAATGATTCGGCCCTTTCGCGCTGAAACAGAACGCTATGGACACTACTCAGTCGCCGGCGAATTTGTTTATGATCGGCCCTTCCAATGGGGTTCTAAACGAACCGGCCCAGATTTACACCGTGTCGGCGGACGTTATAGTGATGATTGGCACTATGCCCACTTGATGAACCCACGCGATGTGGTACCCGAATCGGTTATGCCCGGCTATCCTTGGCTGGCGGATAATTTGGTCGATGGTCAAGAAGTGCAACACAAAATGCAAGTGCTAAAAGACTGGTTTGGGCATCCTTACACCGATGAAGAAATTGCTAATGCGCCTCAAGCCGTAGAAGGCAAAACGGAGCTAGAAGCCCTGGTTGCCCATCTCCAAAATCTTGGCACCGCGATTAAGACAGTGAGGTAAATGATGGATATTGTAGCCCTTTTTCAGTCTATTTGGACCATTGTTGTCATGATCGTTTTTCTGAGTATTGTCGTTTGGGCTTATAGTAGCAAGCGCAAATCGGCGTTTGATGAAGCGGCGCATTTACCCTTAGATGACGATGACTCAGTTAAATCCACAGTCAAGGAGAAACATCATGTTTGAAGAAAGCCTGTTTACCAGTCAATTTTGGGATTGGTTTATTACAATCATCACTTTAGGAGGGATTCTCGCCTGTTTTGGCCTGATTTACTGGTTAGGGGCTGATTTTAAAAAACCGGGCGAGAAAGTGGAAACCATGGGCCATGTCTGGGATGGCAACCTAGAAGAATACAACAACCCCCTACCTCGCTGGTGGTTGAATATGTTCTACATCACTTTGATATTCGGTCTCGTCTATTTAGTACTCTATCCCGGTTTAGGATCATTTAGCGGTATATGGGATTGGACGGAATTGAAGGAATACAAATTAGAGATGTGGGCAGCTGACACGCGCTATGGGCCGCTTTATGAGAAGTATAAAAACGAGCCCATTACCACCTTAGTTGAAAACGAGACCGCAACGCAACTCGGTCACAGTTTGTTTATGACTTACTGTACAACCTGTCATGCTTCCGATGCGCGTGGCGTTCCCGGCTATCCCAACTTGCGCGATGAAGATTGGCTCTATGGTGGCAACCCGGCCGCTATTGAAACCACGATTAAGAATGGGCGACAAGCCCAAATGCCCGCTTGGGAACCCATGATAGGTGAAGACGGTGTCAAACAAGTGGCTCAATATGTGCTGAGTTTAAGTGGACGAGATCATGATTCAGCCGTAGCCGCCAAAGGCCAGAAAGTCTATACAGCAATGTGTATTGCTTGTCATGGGCCAACTGGCAAAGGGAATCAAATCTTAGGCGCGCCTAATTTGACAAACAACATCTGGCTTTATGGCGGTTCCCTAGGCAGGATAGAACAGTCTATCGCTAACGGCCGTCAAGGCAAAATGCCCGCACACGGCGACTTTTTGGGTGAAGCCAAAGTGCATTTGTTAGCCAATTATATTTATAGTTTGTCCAATTAATTTTGTCTTGATTGGAGTGCAAACTTTAGTTTGTCTCGATCTACATTCAAACTAAAGTTTGAACTCCAACAAGTTATAGCGTTTCCCGACTTTCAGTACAAATGCGAATCAATCATAAAAAACCATCCTTAAAACGCTAAGGCCCCTTCGGGGGTTTCCACCCTTTTAAAATAGGGATATTTTCGATATCTCTTGGAAAATTCAATGAAATCATTTTCAAAATGGACGATTGAAGAGGTTGAAGAAACTTTTCATCTGGTGTTGCAGAAACATCATGAACGTTTAATCACTTGGATGACACCTCAGATATCGCCTTCAGAAACAGAAGAACAGCAATTAACGCAATTATCTGAAAAGTTACTAGATCATGTTTGGGATTGGAATGAAGAAGAATTAAAAGTTTATTTTATTATACCCTTATTGAATCACGTCAATTTTGAGCAAGAAAACGTTCAACCTTTTCTCTCTCGCGAATTATCTATGACGTATCAAGATGAAAAAATATCAGGAGTGGTTGATTTTCTGGTTGCGAAAGGAAAACGCTCACCAAAACAACCCTTCTTCTTCATCAATGAATATAAAAAAGAGCATGATTCCTCAGATGATCCCTTAGGACAACTCATGATTGCCATGGTAACCGCTTTCAAGTTAAATAATGATGGTCATCCCGTGTATGGAGCCTACATAATGGGACGATATTGGCATTTTGTAGTATTAGATGAAAACAGTTATGCCGTCCATACCGGCCTGAATGCAACCAATGAAGAGAGAAAAACGATATGGAACGTATTAAAAAATACGACCCAGATTATTAAAGAATGGAATACAGAAAGCATTTCCTCTTGAACTAAGGCATCCAAAAAATAAATTATCCGTTTCACGCAAACTTTTGCGTGAAAGAGTCTTTTTTGTAGGGCCGGTAACGTGTTTTTGTTGCCTGCCCCATTTCCCTTGAATGATAAAATGAAACTGAAATCCATCAAAATCGAAAACTTCCGAGCCATTAAAACACTTGAATTGCTTTTACACCCCAAACTCACTGTTCTGCATGGCGATAATGCCGCCGGTAAAACGGCTTTATTGGATGCCGTAGCGGTAGGAATTGGTCCAATTTTGACCCATTTACCAGAAGTGAGTGGTATTAAGTTTAAGCGGCATGATTTAAGACAAGAAACTCAAGAATCGAAAGCAGCGCCTTACATGCGGGTAGAATTGACAACTACTCAAAATGTACAATGGGACTGCATGTTACGCCGCGATAAAACCGAACACACGGTTAAAAAATTGCCAGATACGGTAGGCTTAAAACAACTTCATGCTTATCTGGAAGAGATTATTAGTGGTGTCCAAGATAACCAACCCGTTATATTGCCCGTTTTAGTTTATTATGGTACCGAACGTGCCGTTTTTTCTACCACACTTGAGAAAATAAATCGTAAACAAATTAAACGTTTCAACGCATTAAGTGAAGCCTTAGAAAGTAAGGCTAATTTTCGTGGCACAATGGAATGGTTTGTTACCAAAGAAAGTGAAGAAGCAAGAGAAGGTAAAAAACGCCAAGATCATAGTTATAAGCTCCACGAAATTGACATTGTCCGTCAAGCTGTTGAAAAAACGATTAAAGCCTGTCGGAATTTGCGTAGCGAGTTGACTCCCCCACGCCTATTAGTTGATTTTCAAAATGAACAGGAACAACCCATCACATTGGACATATCTGAACTCAGTCATGGTTTTCGGACGATGTTAGCGTTAGTGATGGATTTAGCACGACGCATGGCCCAAGCGAATCCTCATTTAGACAAGCCATTAAATGAAGAAGCGATAGTACTGATTGATGAAATTGACTTACATTTGCATCCCAAATGGCAACAAACCATCTTACCTGATTTAATGCGAACTTTCCCTAATACGCAATTTATTGTGACGACACACAGTCCGCAAGTATTGACTACGATACATAAAGAAAATATTTGGTCGTTAAAAGACTGTGAAGAACTAGGAATTTGTGCTTATCGTCCCATCATAGATCCTTATGGTGCTGAAAGTACTGAGGCCTTACATAGTATTATGCATGTTGACCCACGGCCACAGAATCTGCCAGAAGTTGAAGAATACAATCGCTATTTATCTTTAGTCAATCATGGACAATATGACAGTGCAGAAGCGATAACATTACGCTCAAAGCTAGAAAACGTTTTAGAAAAAAATCAGTTTAACCTCGCAGACATGCTAATCCGTAAACATAAGGCATTGGTATTACACTCATGAGGCATATCAACAAACCTTCTCAAGCACAAGGCCCTTATTGTCTGATAAAAAAATTCGAGCAATATGTATCAAACAAACCTGAAAAGGCTTGGGGAAACCTAGGTAGTGAATGTAAACAAGAAATAACAAATAACTATTTACGCCCAGAACAATACCATTTGTGTGCTTACACGGAAATCAACTTAGATGAGTTAGGCTGTCATATTGAACATATCAAACCTAAAAGTCGTTACCCTGAATACACTTTTGATTATCAAAATTTAGTGCTTTCCTGTTTTAATAGTGATGAATTGCAATATCACGAGTATACCGACCGTTTTGGTGGCCATTTCAAATGCGGTGATATAAGCAAAGGAGAAAGAGATAAATATGAACCAGATTTATTTATTTCGCCTCTCCAAGCTGAATGTGAAAATTATTTTAGCTATGAAGTGAATGGTATAATTGAGCCCAATCCCAATTTGTCGGCAGAAGAAAAGAAACGTGCCATTTATACCCGTGATGCCCTGAATTTAAATGCCCCCCATTTAGTAAGAGAAAGACGTAAAGTGATTGAAGAAATGCTACCCATTATTGATGATTTATTGGATAATCCAGAGGCCTTACGTCACTTTGCCGATGCAGATTTATGTGTCACCAATGGCAAACTTAATTCTTTTCATTCTGCTCGCTTACAACAATTTGGGGAGTTAGGGCAAGAGATATTGAAACAGTGTTTTTTATAATGTTTTCCTCGTAAATACCTATTCGCATTGAAAAAATGATATAAAAAAGAGTGACTTAAATAACCCTATTTAATACATATAATTATGATATCAAACTATCGTACAGCATTGGTTACCGGTGCATCGAGTGGTATTGGTGAAGCCATAGTGCGTAGTTTAACTGAACATGGCCTCATCGTTCACGCTGTAGCCCGTCGTACCGCACGGCTTCAAAAATTAGCCAATGAAACCGGATGTATTCCGCATGTATTAGACTTAAGGGATACTGACGCGCTATACCACACCCTCAGTCCATTGGAAATAGACGTACTCGTCAATAACGCTGGCATAGGACGAGGCTTTGACACTTTATTCAAAGCGAGCAGAGAAGATATTGACCGTACTCTGGAGACTAATGTCATTGCCACAGTCCATGTCATAAAAGCAATAGCACCCGGCATGATAGAACGTGGATGCGGTCATATGATACATATCGGTTCAATTTCTGGCCTTTATCCTTTAACCTCTTCGATTTATGGTGCCAGTAAAGGCGCTATTCACCTCTTATCTCAAAACCTACGTAAAGAACTTGTCGGGACAGCGGTTCGCAATACAGAAATTTGTCCAGGAAGGGTGCATACAGAGTTCTTTGAAACTGCCATAGACGATCCAGACAAGCAAAAAGCTATGCTAGAGAGTTTCGAGTTACTACAACCTACCGACATTGCTGAATCAGTGATATTTGCTCTCAAAATGCCTAGACGGGTCAATATCAACACCATTGAAATCATGCCTACAGAACAAGCCGTGGGTGGTTTTATTACTAAACCAATACCATAATTTGCTAAGAATTGGGCGCATTTCCAAAAAAAAAGGATCATTATCAATCTTGGCCGTCGCAAAATAAATTTTGCACTCCAATCGGGCCGCAAAATAAATTTTGCACTCCAATCGGGCC
>JAYQWI020000018.1:0-5222 GCA_035871815.2 Candidatus Parabeggiatoa communis | reverse complement strand
CAAATCAGTGCTTCTTCTAAACGGGGCATTGACGGCAATGTGCAAATTGATTCGCCTGATATTGATATGGATGCATTTATGGTGATTTTGCCGGGCGGTTATGTCGAAGCACAATTGAAGCACTGTACAACCAAAGAAATTGAGAATCCCAGTAGCTTCAAAATTGACTTGACTCGTCAGCGAACAGTGCCTTTTGTAAAAGTTATGAAGTTGAAATAATTGATAAGGGGAGATGGGCATTTCTGTTTTTCATTTCCCCCTGTCTGAATGTCTAACGACAAGGATTGTTTATAATAAAGAATTAAATCTGAGTAGGGTTTCGATCTTAGCACCTATCAGTTTGTCAAAAGTACTTAGAGGAAGGGATTGTTTCCATTGTAGATTTGCTCTGCCTCGCGTCTCATGCTAGGGCAAGCCTCGAAACAGAGACGCGAAGCAGAGCAAATCTACGAAAACGGATAGGTGGTAAGGGGTTTCGATCTAATCCTTTCTTATAAGCAATCCTTGTCGTTATGGTTTTCAGGACTAAAAACGTGATCATCAAGTCTGTAGGGGCAATCCTTTGCCCCAGCCCATTATGGGCTCAAGTCGTGAACCTCACTGTTTCTTTTCTATTGTCGAAGTGGCTAGGCTATGCAGCGCATCGACTAAACGCCAAACCGGTACAACCTCAATATCGGCTAATTTGTCTTGAGGTGCATTTGCTTTGGGCACTATCGCTCGCTTAAAACCATGTTTAGCGGCTTCCCGTAAACGTTCGACACCATTTGGTACGGGGCGTATTTCGCCACCGAGTCCGATTTCTCCAAAAACAACTAAATTTCGAGATAAAGTGACATTACGCAAACTGGATAATACCGCGACTAAGATCGCTAAATCCGCGCCCGTTTCGTTGATTCGGATGCCGCCTACGACATTGATAAAAATATCCATGTCATAAGTCGCTATGCCAGCATGTCGGTGCAGCACGGCGAGTAAAACCGCTAAACGATTTTGATCTAATCCTAAAACAACTCGACGCGGATTAGGATTATGCGTATTATCTACTAAGGCTTGCACTTCGACTAACAAGGGACGTGTTCCTTCGTGGGAAACCATGATGATACTGCCTGGTACTTCTTCTTCTTCGCGTGAAACAAAAATAGCGGAAGGATTCGTCACTTCTATTAATCCTTTATCCGTCATCGAAAAAACACCTAATTCATTGACCGCACCAAAACGGTTTTTAATCGCTCGAATAACGCGAAAACTAGTGCCGGTATCCCCCTCAAAATAGAGTACAGTGTCTACCATGTGTTCTAAAACACGCGGCCCGGCTAAGGCCCCTTCTTTAGTCACATGTCCCACTAAAAATACGGCAATATTCGTTTGTTTAGCAAAACGCACTAATTGTGCGGCACTTTCACGGACTTGCGACACTGAACCTTGGGCCGATTGCAACATTTCGGTATGTATAGTTTGAATGGAATCGACTACCATCACTTTCGGCTTTTCTTTTTGTGCCATAGCGATAATTTTTTCAACCTGCGTCTCGGTGAATAATTTAACATTATGCACATTTAAACCGAGACGTTGTGCGCGTAAACTGACTTGCTGAGGCGACTCTTCACCAGTAACATATAAAGGTGGGATGGGCGAAATTTGACTCAACGTAGACATCGTTTGCAGTAGCAAAGTGGATTTACCAATACCCGGATCGCCCCCGATTAAAACAATTGAACCATTCACTAAGCCGCCACCTAAAACGCGATCAAGTTCACTCATGCCAGTGGAAATACGGGCTTCTTCTATCGATTCTACCGAGTCTAATAAACAAACAGTCGCTTCAAAGCCGCTATAACTCGCACGGGAACGCCCTTGAGAGGGAGTCGGCGCTTCTTCTCCGATGCTTTCTTCTAAACTATTCCATTCGCCACATTCAGGACATTGCCCTACCCATTTTGACGTTATTGCAGCACATTTTTGGCAAATAAAGACATTTTTTTGACGTGCCATAGAGATCACTTTCCTTATGTTTTTTGATAATTAGGACTTAATAATAAACAATTAAATAATTGTCATCGTTTATTTATTTTTGCAAAAAACGGGTGATAATCGATCATCATGTTTTTTAAATGATTTGCTATTCGCTCATAAAAACTTGAACATTAAGTCATAAAAGGTTTATATAACAAATATCGACTAAAAACGCCCGTTGACTTTTTCTCATCCAATATTTTCAATGACTTATAAAAATAGGCTAAAATAAAAATCAATGACTTACCTATTTTTTCGATATTTTCAGTATATGCTAAGCTGTGCATTTTTGTGATTCGCGCTATTTGATAACAGCGTCTTAATCTTAAAATTCAAATCTAATTCTACATTCTCAGATTCATTTAAATGCTCTAGCAAAGCGCTAAATAAGAACGCGCCGTTTTGTAATCTCGCAACAAAAGCGCCTTTTCGACGAAAGCGTGAGATAGGTTAAATGTGACAATATAGAATGATAAGAGACTTATTTGATAACTGATAACTGATAACTGATAACTGATAACTGATAACGAGGACTTTTTATAATGAATCAAAGCAAATTAGCCTTTTGGCTGCTACTTATTTTTTCTTTGACACTACCCTTATTTGCTGTGGGCAATGAGGAGGATGATTTTGATGATGATGAGCAGCCTGGTGTCCAAAAGTACGTGCGTTGGTCTAACGGTGATAGTTACTACGGGAATTATGCAGATAACCAACGCTCTGGTAAAGGTATTTATATCTGGGCTAATGGGGATCGCTATAAAGGTGATTTCTTTGATGGCAAGCGCGATGGTGTCGGGGAATATGTTTGGGCCAATGGTGACCATTACAAAGGTGACTATATGGAAAACCGACGCGATGGTGATGGCCTCTATATTTGGGCTAATGGGGATCGTTTTAAAGGCGAGTTCATGGAAGGTAAACGTGGTAACAGCCAAATTATCCCTGGCTCAAAAGTCCCCCCTCCAGATATTAATATAACCGCCAAAGGAAGGGCAAAACGAGCAAGTGATAAAACCACGGCTGTGGATATTGCTGAAAAAGCGTCAAAAGGTGTCGCTCAAAAAACGGTGATAGCACAGGCGGATGCGAAGGATTTTGATAAGGCCGACGAGACTGATGAGGCTGACTTTGATGACAAAGCGGATGACGAAGCGGACACCGAAGTGGATGACGAAGCGGACGACGAAGCGGACACCAGCGATTCAGACGATGACAACGAAGGTGATGAGGATGACAGCCTAATTGCTTCTGACGATGACAGCAAGGAAGATGAGGCTGACAAAGAGAGTTCGGTAGCAGAGGCAAAAGACAGCAAGGAAGATGAGAATGACACCCTAATCGCTTCAAGCGATGACAGCAAGTGGGATGATGATACCCCGATAGCTGCGGCAGAAGACAGTGATGGAAATGAAGAGGACACCCTAATCGCTTCTGGCGATGACAGCGAGGAAGATGATGATACCCCGATAACGGAGGCAGAAGAGAGTGATGGAAATGAAGAGGACACCCTAATCGCTTCTGGCGATGACAGCAAGGAAAATGATGATACCCCGATAGCTTCTTCAGCCAAAGACAGTGATGGAGATGATGACACCCTAATCGCTTCAAGCGATGACAGCGAAGGGGATGATGATGACAAAGAGATCACAATAGCAGAGGCGGTAGAGGGTAGCTTAAACGAAACCGTTGCTTCCGCAACGCCTTCAACAGCTCATGAAAACCCCGTTATGACGGAGCAAGCCAGTGCCAAAGATTCCACACTGAGACAACAGGCTACGCTTCTTACCGGAAAAGTGACTGTTCGATGGCCTAATGATGATTTGTATGTCGGTGAATATCTCAATGGAAAACGCACCGGCCAAGGCATGTATATTTGGGCCAATGGTGATCGCTATGCGGGTGAATTTTTTGAAAGCCATCGTCACGGGATTGGCATCTATACTTGGGGCAATGGTGATCGTTATGTCGGTGACTATCTTGAAGATCAACGCGAAGGTAAGGGCCTGTATATTTGGGTGAACGGTGATCGCTACCAAGGTGATTTTTCCAAGGGCCAACGTCATGGTAAAGGCAAACTCACTTGGGCAGAGGAAGATATTTATGAAGGCGATTTCGTGAACGGTCAACGAACAGGCAAAGGGGTTTATATTTCCAGCGGCGGAGATCGTTATGAGGGCTATTTTGATACCGGTAAACGCACCGGAAAAGGCGTTCTCATTTCAGCCAGTGGCGCACCCACAGAACTGGAGTTTGAAGAAAACCTGTATATTCTGGAGAATTTAGAATTTAAAGATGGCGTACTGGTTTCAGCCAATGCCAGTGGCAAAGTGGAAGAAGGGGAAGCGTTAGCATCAAACGTCGCCACGGATGAGGCAATCCAAGATAATAATGACGGGGAAGCTGATGAGGCCAGTGCGGATGATCAAGATGATGAGGCCGATGACACCGATGTAGCCGAAGATGATGATCTAAGTGAAGACGATGAGGCCAATGATGACGCGGACGACAACGAAGCTGAGGATTTTGATGACAGTGATGACAATGATGACGACTTTGAGGATGATGAGAATTTTGATGATGAAGACTGGTAAGACGAATAAAGCCTAGTGCTGGATCGCTCCAATATCCAGACCACACAGCCACACAGCCACACAGCCAACAGCTAAAGCAGTTGTCTAAAAGCTAAAGTCACCTAAAGGTGACTAACCAGCTATAACGTTTCCCGATTGGGTTAAATACATTTTTTGATATATATTTTGGAACCCCAGGTTCCAGCTTTTCAGGTAAAAGTTTAGCTTCGCTGACCTTCGGTTCGCTTCGCTATACTTTTGCCTGAAAGCCTATTCACTGCACTAGATCGTTTTTGATTTTTGGTAGCTTCGCTTAAACGCTGATATAATCAGTATCTCCTTGAGTATTACCACCTATCAGTTTGTCAAAAGTACTTAGGAAAAGGGATTGTTTCCATTGTAGAGACGCGATCGCGAAGCGTCTCTAGCGATGGTTCGCCTCGAAACAGAGACGCGAGGCATCGCGTCTCTACAAAAACAGAGACGTGAGGGTTCGCCTCAAAACGAAGCATTATAGAAAACGGATAGGTGGTAAGAACCTTGAGTTCAACAGATTGGAATGTTTTAAAGTTTTTTAATGAGATAGATTTAATTTTCATCTTATTTCCTCAAAACGTGGCGGTATCGTTATCT
>JAYQWI020000017.1:0-2754 GCA_035871815.2 Candidatus Parabeggiatoa communis | reverse complement strand
TTGGAAGGGTGATTGTGATACATCAGGGCAAGTGCAAATGACTGCTGATAAGTCTTGTACGGCGATCTTTACCCCGTTTTCTGCCGGTTATGCTTCAACCCCGACTGTGGAAACCGGTTTGGATTTTGGGCAGACGATGGTAGGCAAAGCGATTAATCTGAGGCTAGTTGTGCAGGAAACAGGTGATTTGCCTTTAGAACTCAAAAGCGCCAAGTTTGTCGGTCAGCAAGCGGATGCGTTTCGCATTCTCAGTGGCAAGCCTCCTGTTATCATTCCCAATGCGGGCAAAGCGCATGGCTTGCTTTTGCAATGTCTGCCTCAGGCCGCTGGGATTCATGAAACGACTTTGATCTTAACCACTAATGATCCCAGTCAAGCCACGATCCGATATCCGGTTATCTGTGAAGGGGTTAAGAAGGTGTTTATCGCTTATGATTCGGAACCAGCACCCAGTAGCACTTTGAACTGGACTAGCGTAGTCGGTCAGCCTAGTGTGGTGTCGTTAACCGTTTTAGAAACCGGCACTGATACCCTAGATATCGTAGAAGCCCATTTCAGTGGGCAACAGGCTTCTGATTTCAGTCTCATAGACGGCAAACCGCCTTTGAGTTTGCCTGATGGGGAATCGCCACAAACCCTGAAAGTGCAATGTCTTCCCAGTGTTGTCGGTGTGCGTGAAGCGACGTTGACTTTAACCACCACTGATCCTGTTCAACCGACAGTGATTTATACCTTAATGTGTAGCGGCCTGAAACCGCCCACTTATGCGTCTGAACCCGTGCCCGGCAGTACACTCTCTATGCGTGCCAAGGTGGGACAAAGTGGTGTGGTTGAATTGAAGATTTTAGAAGTGGGCGATAGCACTTTAGAAGTTAGCAAGAGCCTATTGACTGGTGAGCATAAAGCAGAGTTCAGCATACCGGCCGGTCAGCTACCGGTTGCTATTTCAGAAGGGGGGCCAGCGCATACGCTGACAGTACACTGTATTCCCCGTGCTTTGGGCACACGGACGGCCACATTGAGCCTGATGACTAATGATCCCGCACAAGCGCCTACTGTGACTTATCCTTTACAGTGTCTCGGCCTGGGTACACCGGGTTATAGCTCTGTTCCCGCACCTGAGAGTACATTAGCGTTCGGGCGTAGCCTAGTGGGCACTGCCATGACGCAATCATTGACGATTCAAGAAACAGGAAACACAACCTTAACCCTCAATGAAAGTAGTTTGTCTGGCACACACGCCAGCGATTTCCGTGTTGTCACTGTCGCCTTCCCGTTATTATTCAACGATGGTGACGCGGCACAGCCGATCACGCTGGAATGTGTTCCTTCAGAAGCGGGAGATCGGGTAGCCACTTTGCACTTAACGACGAATGATCCGGCTTTGCCCAGCGTTTCATACACCTTGACTTGTCAGGGCCTTGATCCAGAACGTCACCACCCGCCCACTGATATTGTGTTATCTCACAACACGGTACTGGCGAACGTCAAAGTGGATACGCTGATAGGCCACTTATCCACCGTTGATCCCGATCCAAGCGATGAGAATCGCTACACCTTAACGGCCGGCGGCCCATTTAAAATCGTTGGCAACCAATTACGAGTGGCCGCAGTCTTAACGGCCGGTGATTACCCGATCACCATTACCACCACAGATAATACGGATTTTTCGTTCACGAAAAACTTCACCATTCAGGTGAATGAGACGATCATCACGAATGAAATTCAGGCCAATCGACAACCGGCTGATATCAGCCTCTCTAACGACACGCTGTCAAAAAACAATGAAATAGGCACCCCAATCGGTTTAGTGTCTACCCTTGATTTTGATCGCCATGATGTTCACAGCTACACTTTAACCGACGATGCTTCAGGGCGATTTCAGATTGTCGATAACCAATTGCAACTCGCCAGTGAAGTCGAGATCAAGCCTTACACGATTACCATCACCACAACAGACAAAGCCGGTAGCACGTTTAGCAAAGACTTCATTATCACAATCCACGGCAATGAAGCCCCCACTGATATCTTCTTACTGGGTGAAACGGTGGAAAAAAAGACTCCGACAGGGGCTTGGGTGAGTACTTTGTACACGGTTGATCCCAATCCAGATGACACACATCGCTACACTTTAAATAACGATGCTAAGGGCCGGTTTAAGATTATTGGTAATGAATTGCGCGTCGCATCAATGGATTTTAAATCAGGCACGGATTATCTGATTACGATCACCACCACCGATCCTGGCGAACTGTCTTTTCGCAAAGATTTCACGATTCAAGTCTGTGATGAAGCACATGCCCTCTATGACGTTGAAGAGAATCGTCTGTTTATGCCCTTATTAGATGTTTGGCTATTTGATCCCCTTACCCAACAACCCCTTAAAGAGGTTGGCGTGTTCAAAGGCGATTTAATGCTGATAACAGGCACCAAAGATTTAAAGGTTGTCACCGACAGTTTGGCATTTTTATATACCTTGCCCAAACCTTCAGCCTGTCACGCCCGTTATCAAAATAGCCGATTTGACATACCCTACCTAGATGTGCCCTCAATCAGTGCTTGGCCCGATACGCGCTCACCAGCGCAAATACAAACCTTCGCTGTGGTTTTAAAGCAATTGTCAACGGATTACACCGTGTTCCACCTTGAAAGCTATAAAATAAGGTCGTCATCAGAGCGTTAGCTTTCCGTGCAAACTTTAGTTATAGATTTACAGAAAAATAATTTTAAAAAGGGAAGCCTTTTTAATTTCAA
>JAYQWI020000016.1:0-2751 GCA_035871815.2 Candidatus Parabeggiatoa communis | reverse complement strand
AAACCTTGTTTTTCGCAACCTTTTGGAATTGGGTGCGCTAAATGTTCCCTTTTCAGAGATAAATCAATGTAGTCATCCAGTTCAACGATTCGTTTATGCTTTCTTAAGAATAACTGTTGGATAAGTCGATAAATTTCTCCTTGTATTTTATCCCTAGAAGGCGGAGTCCAATCAAAACCTTCAAAATCGGCCACTAAATCCATAAGCATATTGGTGAAAATCAAGTGAGCCTGATCTTTTTCAATATACAGTTGCAGTTCACCGAGCGCAACTGCCACAAGATTCAGTTCATCATCATCTCTTGGAAAACTGTGATCTAAAATCACTGGAGAGAGACAAAGTAACGTCGGCATATCAGGCAATCCTCGACTTGTTTCTGAATTTTTTCTGCGCCCTTAAGAGTCTACCCGTCAGTGAAGCGGCTTCTCCAAAGAAATGTTGGGGCCAATTTGGAACGCTGCCATCGGTTTGAATATCTAATGGTAATACGTTCGGTTTATCTAATTCAGTATCAATAAAGAAAATACGACATTGGTTTTCCAATTGCCCCGTTTCGTCTTCAACATAAAGCACTCTTATCGCATCAACAATATGTTCGCTATGCGTTTCTATCAAGACTTGTTTACCGGTACGAACCATTGCCACTATAAAATCGGCAAGACGCACTTGAAGTGCGGGATTGAGATGCAATTCAGGTTGTTCCACAACTAGAGTTTGCCCCGGTTTAACAAGTAATCCTTTCACCAGAATCGGTAACACTTGGGAATAGCCAAACCCAGAATCTATAAGAGGGTAACTGTGTGGAGCCAAAACTGACTTTATTTTAACTTCTACATACAAATCACTTTTGACAGAAACTTCGATTTCAGGGTTATCAGTCAATTCTTGCGTTGGCGCATTACCCGTTCTGAAGTAATATAACCATTCTGTGAGCGCGTGAGCTAAAATCGTCTCACTAGGTTGATTAGGTTGATGAGGCGGGCAATTCCAAACAGTGGAATGATAAATGGCCCTTTCCTTCAATAGAAAGGGAATAGATTCGCCGGTCGGATCATCAGTATCAATGTTAGGAGCGCCCACATAATGACGTTTCCCCGGCGAACGCAATGGCCCCAGATAATGAATGTCTGAAAGGGCTTTGTCTAAATCTGAAGTGGCCTCTCTAATAATGGGCGGTAATGGTTGCTCAACCGGGATGAGTTGTTTTTGCGCCTTTTTTGGCGACATACCAAAAGGTAAAATTCCTTTCAGTGAGGTATTGAAACGTATCTTTTCCTGACTTGGTTTTTGCTCATTCTCAAATAACGGATATTGATTTATCTTGAGCAAGGTTTGTTTAGATATTTTATGTTTCACTAGTTCAAACAAATTCTTAGGGATTATCATTTCATATTTTGGCCCATTGCGTATTCCTGAATCAGAAACAACCACTTCCCACGATAGCACATTTTTTTCATTGATACTGATTTCGTAGAATGCCTTTTTAAGTGCCACCGGTTCCGAAATCATCGTTGCTTCATCATTGCTGGTAGGTGATATTCCAAAAATAAAACGGGATTTCAGTCGGTACGACACAAGGGTTGAAGATAAATTGTCGTTTTCGTTATTGAGAAGACAGAGAAATCTATACAAAGAAAACGGCATTTTATCTACTATAGTGATAGCAATTAATATATCACGGTGAGTCTCATTATGAGAAACCAAAGAGGAATAGTTGCCTAAATCAACTTGTTGTCCTACCAATCCCAGTCTGCCTTGCCGTTCTGCACCGTGTTCTCGAATATCTTGACTTTGTCTCAACAATAGGAGCGTTTTAAGAATAGTCGATTTACCAGAATTATTAGTGCCACAAAAAACACTCAAAGGGGGTAGGGAAAAATGCCAACCTGTCCCCCCAAAAATCCTAACATTTTCAAGCTCAATTTCTGTAATCATTAGTATCCATCCAGAAATAATTAAAACTTAATCAGCGTTAATCAGTCTCATCATGATAATCAGCGTTCTATCTAACACTGCCACTTTTTCAACGATCCCATTCACAACTGTCAAAAAAGGCAACAGCCAACAGCTTTCAGCCGTTGTCTGAAAGCTCAAGTCAGGTGGTGGTGACTATACTGTCAACTATTACCCTTTTCGTTTTGCCTTTTGTAAAAATCCCCGATATCCCATATATCGGAATACTATAAATATATTTGGTTAGTCACCACCACCTGACTTGAGCGAATAGGATGTCATTTCATTTGAGGCCTATTGATGGGAAAATATACCAAAATAGCAGATTAGGAAAAAAATCGTCAATAATCTTTACTAGGGTTAAATACCGGATACGATGCTTGTTTTAAATAATTAGGGATTTGAACTCCCAAATCCTTGCCATAAATGTGAAGCCGTCCCCATAAAGTCTCCTCAATATAATAGGATGCAGAATTAAGCCTACCCTCTTTTTCTTCTTGTATAGCGCACAATATGCCTATATGCGTGTCATCAAGTACGCCTTCTCTCACTGCATATCGATAACCTAAAGTTTCAACTCCTAAACGAAGTACTTTCATGGCCGCTGTAAATTCCTTTTTTTCTCTTCGCAGGAATCGGCCACATCGCCAGTAAGCCATTGACTTGACGTAAGCCAGATGGGCCGTTTCCTCAACTTGGTTTCGCAAAGCGCCTAACTCGGATGTTTCCGTTTTAGCTGACCAACACAAAGTACTGGAAACCTCATTAGGCTTTGAAAAAGTCAGGGTGTAATCACCC
>JAYQWI020000015.1:0-8427 GCA_035871815.2 Candidatus Parabeggiatoa communis | reverse complement strand
TTCATAAAATGGGGTTTCTACTGAAATAATCATTCCAGCTTCAATACAGTCTGTTTCTGTTGGTGCGAGAATAGGTCGTTCATAAGGTTCTAAGCCAATCCCATGCCCAACATGATGGCGGCGATACTCACGGAAACCAGCTTCATGAACAGCTGCCATGGTTAAATTGAAGACTTCAGAACCTGTCATACCGGGTGACATTTCTGCTATCGCTGTATTCATTCCACAAGCGAGAGCGTCATAACGTTCACTACCTGGTGGCGCGTAACGATAGGCATAGACTCTGGCAATATCTGACCAGAATCCTTGATACAACGCATCAGAATCAAACCACAGTATATCTCCCGGCGCTAAACGGATTTCTTCTCGCTGACGGCGTTGTCCACCTACTGCATGACGACCAATTTTGAGCATAGTTAGGGCTGGACGTGCGCCTTGTTTAACCAATGCAAGCTCAAACAAATGAGATATTTCGGTTTCAGGCATACCCTCGTAAAGATTATCCAGCACTTCAGCAATAGCTTTTTCATTGCTTTGAGCGGAATAGGTTAATTGTTCTATTTCGTATGCTGTCTTAACACGGCGAACAAAGCGTAAAATTTCAGAAGCTTGAATTAATTGAGTTTCAGAAAACTTGGATTGAAGTCCGGCTAAAGCGGCCGGCGAAAATCCATTCTGATCATATCCGATTCGGCTATTCTTTAAATTCAGTGCGATAAGCAAAGCACTGAGTGCCTTGTCGGGAGAGTCATAAGCATTATCAACGATAGACCAGTGTTGTAATTGCTTTTCCTCATCCGTTAATTCCGCTTTCAGCAGTTGTTCTCTGTAAAAGCGACCATAATAATGAACCTCACCTAAGGGCGTTCGTGCATCAAGAAGTTGGTCAATTTCGCCTATGGAATGTACAATATTGACCCGTTCAGGAGCATCACGGGTAATCACTACATAACATTGCCCATAGTATGGGTTTAGTGTTTTTATAACGGGATCAAACCCGGTGAAATAAAGAATATTTTCGCGAGTCGCCGCAATGACGGCATCTAAATGATGGGTATCCAGTTGATGTTTTAAACGATCAAGATTGTAAATCATGTTTATTAATCAGAATGTTAAGTAAGTTTCCTTGTCTTAGGAATGATAATTTAATCAAAGCCGAAATTAAACCTGACAGCTTTTAAAAAGCGGGCAGGTTTAGCTTTCCTTAGGGAAGATTATAATGAAAAAGTCCCCATTGCATATCACCTTTTTGATAGAACGCTATCCAAGGTTCAATACTTTTTAGGGCATTGTCAACGGATTCTTTTGAGGTCTGTTTGGCTATTTCTTCATAACGCATCAACATCTCATCCCGAAACCGAATGTAGTGGGTATTGACATGTTTAGACAGATCAACAACCTTCACTTCAGTAAATCCCAACTCTTGTAAGCTGTTACGATAGAAAAGAAACGATCCCGCATCGTTGATTTGAAGCCGATTAAAAGCCGGTTGTAATCTATCAGGTGAACAAGTGTCATTTTGAAGGGTATCTGTAAAGATCAATTCCCCCCCTGGTTTTAACACACGACGGATTTCCTCAAGAACCTGACGACGATTACCACTGTGTATGATAGCATCCTGCGACCAAACAATGTCAAAGGAATTATCTGGATAGGAAATATCCTCAAAGCTCCCTTCCTTCACCTCAATTAAGTGAGCTAAATTTTGAGCTTGATTCAGTTGCTGGTTGCGTTGATTTTGAAGCTTGCTTAAGTTCAAACAACTAACTGAACAGCCATAATTTTTGGCGAGATAACGGGCTGAACCACCATACCCAGCCCCTAAATCAATAACACGAGAGCCTTGGTGAATATTTCGCAAAGTTTCTGCCATGGTGGCTACTGTGCGTTGAGAAGCTTCAGGTATGGGATCATCAGCAGCTAGGTAAATGCCAAAGTGAATATGTTCCCCCCCCCAAATCATGGCATATATTTGGTCTGTCTCAATGTTATCGTAGTAATTTTGAGCAATTTGTTCTTTTTCTGAATATGGGTTATTCATAATTTTCCAAGCGTTCCCTTTTTATAACTGTAAAAAAAATAATGGGAAATCATTCTACACATTTTCCCCTTTTCCCCACCGATCACCTGCTATCGTCTCATACACCATATGCGCCAAGGTAACAATATCGAAAACGGGTAACCCCGTTTCCCGCCGTATGGTAGCAGCAAAAGGGGGTAGATCCGTACATTCCAGAACAATTGCTCCCACTTCCCTGTTTTCATCGACCAAGCGCTTGGCCACACTCAGCACTTCCTTCTCAAATTTGTCCACATCCATAATCGCTAGCGAATCGGATCGAACTTTAGAGAATTCCGTATTATCCAAACCCAAAATACATACCGGTATGTTCTCGGTAACGCCTACTTTTTGAAGGTGTTCTGCCGTACAAATATTCCTGGTATGCGGTGATGATGCCAATTTGTTGCCCCTCTTTCAACATTAAATGCAGTAGAGGAATCTGGAGCAAACTAGACGCAAAAACGGGAATATCGACAGCATTCGCTAGTTCCTGCTGGAAAATAGCGTTAAAACCACAGTCGGTCATTATCGCCTTTACGGCATTCCGCTCCATCTCTTTAGCCGCATCAATCATAGCCCTCAGTACTTTGGCACTCGGTTTCACTATCACTGTTTCGTGGTAGGCTCCTTCTATTCGTTTGTATAGCACTGGGAAACTGAAGGTAGTGGGATGTGCTATATCCCCTGGGATATGCCCAAGCTGGGATAGCGCGTTATTCTTTCTTGCTTCCCACCCCAAAATCCCGATTATAGGCGTGTCTGTGTTGCTCATATATTGCTTCTCATATACTGCTATATGTACGGAATGGCTTTGCGGTGAATATGAAAATGAATTTCATAATTTAGGTACACCCAATACACCTATCCGTTTCTAAATTAACGACGGATGAATGCATCTGCACACCGATAAGTATTTGATTTGACGTGATTCAATCAGCTACACCCGGTCACATTTTAGTTAAATGCTTATTTGAAAACGGGGAGAAACGAATTAGGTGGTACTGAAATAGGAGCGATTTCTGGGGAGATAGACAATCGAATGAAAAGAAAAATAGAAGGTTTTATATCATTTTCTCACCTGATATTTACTGATTGATTAATCAGTGCTAATCAGTTCCAGTCAAATCAGTGTTCTATCCCTTATGAAAACATTGACGTTGTGCCACTTTTGACAAAAAGGCTATTTTATTTTTCAAAAGACACAGAATACCACAGAGTACCACAGAGTATAAAGTTGCCCAAGTTGCTCAAGTTGCTCAAAAGCGCCTTCAAAAATAGATTTAAATAATATTATTGAACATCTGAATTTATGAACACTGATGTCATAATCACTCAAAAATATCAAGTCTTTGCCCCCCGTTTTAGCGCGCCAAAACGGGGGCAAAGAAAATCATTGTTCATGCCTGTTTTGTTTTTTATTGATATTACTGTGTTATGGAGACTATTATTGGTTAGCACTTATTGGAAAGCTAATTAGTATAACACTAACAAAAAATGCAAGCTTTTTTTTAGCCTTTTTTTTAATTCTCTTTTTATAAGGTGAGTTTGACTTATTTTTTCAATAATTTATAAATATAGCGTTAAATCAATAGGTTATGTTTAAGTGGCGACATGCCCTTTTTTTAAATTGGACATTTATTATTGGTTGTGATGACGTTTTCTGTGGCCCTGATGACCCGAAAAAAGACTGTGGCCGTCAAACCCCAAAAAAAGAGTGTTTTATAACTCATTAAAAAATAAAAACGTTATGATAACTTATTGCTCAAATTGAAATTGAGTATAACTTGTTGATATTAAAGTAGAACTTGATAAGGAATGGCTTAATGTTGCATGATATGAGTACCGATGTTGCGTCAGGCGGCGGCCGAGGCATTGCCTTTGTTACGACACACTTCAGGCATTGGATTCAATCATTGATGCGGCCGGGCGATGGCACGGCCTGCGATGGAGGCGAGCATTGCGTATTTGGGATTATGACATAAGTGAAGCATCGTTGAGTCAATAGGTTATAAAGTATACCTGATAATCTCCACCTTAGTTTTGTGAGGCAAGGCACTGGGGGCATTTTCTGGGAGGGTGTCATTATCAAGATATTGGTAATGGGTATTAGATAACCGGTAATAGGGAAGAGATTGGCACTGGGCTCATTCATTTCTCAATGAAACTTTTCGTTTATTACGCTTAACACAATCTAATCCTTTCATGCAAAATTTTTGTAGTTATATATAATTGACACAATCTAATCCTTTATTATAAATAAACAATCCTTGTCGTTATATATAAATAAGCATCATGCCATTACACCTAAACTTAACAAAGCGTTTTTTACACTCTTGGCCTCTCATCGTATTAGGTTTATTAATAATCGCTTTATATCAAAATATCTTAGAGAGATGGTGGACTTGGGACGACACTTTTATCCTAAAACAAGCCTACAACTACTCACCTTGGCAATATTTTTGGCTACCCGAAATATGGCGCGAACAATCGGCTGGCTTTTTAACCCCTTGGTTTACGCTTTCCTTTGATTTTGATCTAAGCCTTTTTGGCCTGAACCCGAGTGCATTTTACACACATCAACTGCTTGCCTTTTGGTTCACAACGATTGCAACCTATTTTTTGCTCAGGCTGTGGTTAAATAAAGGCTGGTCGTTTGTTGGTGCCACATTGTTTATTTTATCAGCGCCAACAACAGGCGTTGTCTATCATTTATGGACGCGCCATTATTTAGAAGGGCTTCTGTTTGCGATTCTCGCACTTTATTTTTACATTCGCGCCCTACGAGAAGAGCGATTAGCTTGGACAAGTTTAGGCAGCTTGTTTTATTTTCTCGCCATGAGTGCCAAAGAACTCTATGTGCCCCTGATCGGATTATTGCTTTTTCTACCCGAACGGGATATCCAGCGACGTATGGTTCACGCATTACCCTTTGTCATGATGCTTATGATTTACGCCTTATGGCGTGCCTACATGTTAGGCATCTGGGTAGGCGGTTACGGGCATTCATTAGAATGGTCTGCGATACTTTGGCTACCTGTGCAACTTTTCAATTTGATTTTGGGTACTGATCTTCTTGGGATCATCGCCACCGTGTTCGTCATCAGTTTATTGAGCTACGCACTTTGGCGGTATACCACCCTATTGCTTGTTAGCGTTTTCTTGCTGATCGGGCCGATTGTCTCCATGGCCCCTTTTGTAGTCGAACAACATCGCGTGCTTTTTGGAATCGGTTGGGCCTTAAGTATCGCTATCGTATTGATTTTAGGCACAATTGCACGCGACAAGCTTTACAAAATCGGGTTAGCGGGCATCCTATTAGTCGTATTAGCGGCCAGCCTGTTCAATCAAAGTGGGCAAATGCGTTCATCTCACCTCTTCAATGTAGACAATCACTTTGCAACAGAAGGCCGTTTTCTTTGGCAAGGGGATCAGAAACAGGCTTTATTTTTGACACCCGACTATCAGACATTTTATATACACTTGTCTTGGCTCAAAAAACAAATCGTGGGAGAAAATGCGCCAAAACTGATATTGGATGAGATTGATTTATTAGGATTAGAAACGGAAGGTTTACAGTTGTATCGTTATGCGCCAAGCTGTCAGTGTATAACAGAGATATCCGATCAAATCCCTCACCTGATTGCCGCCGGAAAAGCCCATTTACAAAACAAACCGCTGTCTGTAGACTTCAGCTATCAAGCCGGTTATTTTAAATGGCAATTTGGGCCTTATCAAACCGGTGTTTATAGTCTGATTGAATACCCTTTTTTTGGCAAAATACCGTTGCCTCCCTCAAAAGAGTTGTTATGGTGTCAAGTTAATTCACTGTCATTCCGTATTCGCTATGATTCTCCAGAAGGCTGGACAACCTATTCCCCCTTATTTGAACTCGGTGAAGAAATAGGAAAGCGCGTTGTTTGGGAACGATAGAAGCTTCTGCCCGATTTTCGTTCCAAATTGATTTCGCGAAGAATTTTCGTTCAAAATTTATTTTGCATTATTTTGCCTTAAAAAGGAGAAAAAATGAAATTTCCTTATGGTATGTGTGATTTTTATGACATTATCACAGAAAATTACTTTTATGTGGATCGTACTAATAAGATTCCACTCATTGAAGAAACCGGAAAATATCTGCTTTTTTTACGGCCTCGTCGTTTCGGCAAAAGCCTAGTACTTTCCATGTTAGAAAACTATTACGATGTCGCAAAAACAAAAGAATTTGAACAGTTGTTTGGCACGCTCGCCATTGGTAAAACGCCCACGCCTAAACATAATCAGTATTTTGTGATGAATTGGGATTTTTCGGCAGTCGATTCAACGGGCAGCGCAGAAGATATTCGGCAACGATTGCACAATCATATTAATGGTTGTATCAAAAAGTTTAAGGCGCGTTATAAAGCGTTTTTTACTGATGACATTGAACTTTGTTCTACTGATGCTTTATATTCCTTACAATCAGTACTAGCGGCCCTCGAAAGCACACCCTATAAGCTGTATTTGTTGATTGACGAATATGATAATTTTGCCAATGAAGTCATGATGGCAGGAAAATCAGATAGTCGAGATAGATATGAAGCCTTGATTCAGGGGGAAGGGGCCTTAAAAGCGGTATTTAAAGCTGTTAAAACCGGAACCAAGGGATTGGGTATTGATCGTATCTTCATTACCGGCGTGTCGCCAGTCGTCATGAGTGATATCAGCAGTGGTTTCAATATCGCTGAAAATATTTACTTAACTCCCCAATTCAATGATTTGTGTGGTTTTTGGGAGGCTGAAATTTTGGCGGCACTGCAACAGATAGCATTAGAATGTGGCTTTGATGAGCAACAAGTTAATGAAGCCCTAGCCATGATGCGCGTTTTTTATAATGGCTATTGTTTTTTTTATGACGAAAAATTAAAGCTTTACAATTCGACTTTAGCCCTCTATTTTTTGAAATATTTGCACAATAACTGTCACTATCCGCGCCAAATTTTAGATGACAACTTGGCAATGGATCGAGGCAAAATCATTTATATCTCCCAATTACCTCATGGAGAACAAGTGATATCGGAAGTCTTGAATGAAGAAAAACCTTTCGCTATTGCCCAATTATCTTCCCGTTTTGGTGTCAATGATATCTTGACTGGCACCAAAGACACGCCTTTTATGGCTTCATTGTTGTATTATTTCGGCGTATTGACTTTTGACGGATACACTCGTTCTGGAGAACTGATTTTAAAAATTCCGAATTTAGTCATGCAGAAATTGTACATTGAACAGCTACAAGACTTGTTCTTACCCGATTGGACGGCCAAAGAACAGGTAAGACGCATCACTCAACAATTTTATCAAACCGGCAACTTGCAGCCCTTATGTGAATTTTTGACGCAAAGCTATTTTAAGGTGTTTAATAATCGGGATTATCATTGGACGAATGAACTGACGATCAAAACCGCTTTTTTGACAGTGCTGTTCAATGATACTTTTTATATCATGGATTCAGAAACCGCATTAGGGCGGCGGTACGCCGATTTAACGATGATACTTCGCCCCGATATGCGCCGCTATCAATTATTGGATTTTTTGATGGAGTTCAAGTATATCAAGTTAAAAAAATTGGGTTTAACTGCCGAACAACTCAAACAACTGAGCGATGACGAACTCAAAGCTAAAGAAATCGTCAAAGAAAAATTGGCCGAATCCGAAAACCAATTGAAGACTTATCGACAAAGCCTGCAATCCCATTATGGAAATCAATTGCGATTGCATAGTTATAGTGTCGTCGCAGTGGGTTATGAACGGATCATTCATTGCGAAATCAAGTAAGTCGTTGTACTCAAGTTATCAATTTGATTTAATATGCCGAATAATCTCATAAACTGAGCTTTTTGGGGAATGGTGGGCTTTAAAAACACGTTTCGCGCCAAAAGTTTTGCGCGCAAAACTTGCTACCCCACCCTACAAGAAAGATTGTTTCACGCAAAAGTTATTTTTTGGATATGCCTTATACCAGTGCAAACTATACTGAGATCAATTATGTCTTTAACTGATTCAGAGAATGAACAATCTACCCTTGAAGAGGTAGAGGTAACTGCTTCTATTCAAATGTCGTTTCGCGTTTTACAGATAGACGCATCAGAAGATGTTTTTTTTGATAGCACTCACCAAACCACTTTGCCTTGTGCCATTAAGCAAATTGACATAAAAAATTATCAAGGTATTATTAAAACGCGCATTAGAGGTATTCCAGTAGATACTCAATGGATATTTTTGACGGGTGAAAATAGCTTCGGAAAAACGTCTATTTTACAAGCGATTGTCATTGGCTTATTTGGAAAGCAGGATCAAAAGAGAATTTTAACCGAAGAAAATTGTCATATAGC
>JAYQWI020000014.1:0-4059 GCA_035871815.2 Candidatus Parabeggiatoa communis | reverse complement strand
TTGATGTCGAAAGCCACTTTGAACGGGGCATGACAGAGTACAATAACAAAGACTTTTTTCAAGCAGCACAATGGTTTAGAAAGGCAGCAGAACAAGAACATGCGACGGCACAATATCAGCTAGGACGCCTGTATGAAAAAGGAACCGGTGTCGTCCAAGATGTTATTGAAGCAGTGATGTGGTATCGCAAAGCCGCGGAAGCGGGAAACGTGGAAGCGCAAAATGCGCTCGGTTTGAAGTATAAAACGGGCCAAGGCGTTATCCGAGATTTAAACGAAGCCGTCTTATGGTTTCAAAAAGCAGCCGATCAAGGCCATGTTGAAGCACAAGCCAATCTAGGAGAAATCTATTTCAGTAGCCAAGGCATTGCCAAGGATTTAAAGCAAGCTGAAAAATGGAATCGTCAAGCGGCCGAAGCGGGCAATGCCCATGCCCAATACAACCTGGGATTGATGTATGAAAACGGCATCAGTGTCGATCAAGAAATCAAGCAAGCCATACAATGGTATCAAAAAGCAGCCGAACTCAGATACGCACCAGCGCAAACCCGTTTAGGACAGATGTATCATAAAGGCCAAGGCATAAATCAAGATTTCAAACAAGCCTTAGAATGGTATCAAAAAGCCGCCAAGCAAGGCGAAGCCGAAGCACAATTCCATTTAGGGTTGATGTCTGAAAACGGCCAAGGCGTTAATGAAGATATCGCACAAGCCGCTAAATGGTTTCGGCAATCCGCCGAACAAGGTTATGCCAAAGCGCAAAATCGTTTAGGCGATATGTATTTTAGCGGCACCGGCGTACAGCAAAATGTCACTCAAGCCGCCCAGTGGTATCACAAAGCCGCTGAACAAGGCAATATTGAAGCACAATTTCAACTTGGCATAATGTACCAAGATGGACAAGGTGTGAAGTCCGATTTAAAACAGGCCATCAAATGGTATCGCAAAGCCGCAGATCAAAACCTAGCCGATGCACAGTTCCAACTCGGAATAATCTATTACGATGGGCAAGGTGTCGCTCAAGATTGGAAAGAAGCCGCCAGATGGTATGGTAAAGCGGCAGAACAAGGCCATGCCAAAGCACAAAACAACTTAGGATTGTTATACTACGACGGCGACGGCGTTCCCCAAGATTTTGCAAAAGCGGCCCAATGGTATCGCAAAGCCGCCGATCAAGGCAATGTTGAAGCACAATCGAATTTAGCTGTCATGTACCGAGAAGGGGAAGGTGTGTCTGAAGACTTAACTCAAGCAGGCTACTGGTTTAAAAAAGCCGCCGAGCAAGGCGATGGTTATGCAGAAGAAGCCTTAGAAGAGCTTGATTGAATAAAATTTTAAATTGAATAGGTTTTGAGATGAATGCCACACTTTTTATTTAAAAAAACAATTTTGCGTTGATAAAAGGGTTTCGCGTAAGCGTTTTTTAAAAAACGCAACACAGAGGTACAGAGTGACACAGAGTACCACAGAGCTTTAACTGGGTTACTCTGTGGCTCTTTGTGAACTCTGTGTTGAAATATTTAAAAGGAAATACCGAATCCATGAACAACTCACTGTTACAACTTAAAAAATTAATCACAACCCATTATAAAAATTTAGTCATCAACCCAAATCAGGAAATAGAACTCCAGCCTTTAACTATTTTAATTGGTGCGAACGGTTCTGGAAAAAGCAATTTAATCAGTGTCTTAAAATTTTTACAGGATTGTGTGACACCCATTGATGGTAGTCAAGGCGTGACTGCCTATCAACAAGCCGTGATTAATCAACTGGGTGGTTCCAAATTATTGGATGGTCATTTGCCCTATCCGGCGAATGCCACTTATGTCTTTGAATTGACTGATAACCAAACACTCCCCTCCCTTCGATTTGAATTCACACTTCATGCTAAAGATACGATGAGTATCCCTTTTATTATCGAAGAATCATTTTCTCAGCATCAAATTGAGCCTTTTTATTATTATAGATGCCATCATAAACAAACGGGTATGGGTGTCGTTTCAATCAACGATGAAACCCAAAAAGGGACGCATTTTGAAGAAATAACGGGCGTACCCACCAATGAATTCACTTTGTTGGCGATACCTAAATTATTGGAAAAAAGTCATTTTGCACCCGAAAATGCCCCTATTTACAAGGCGCGGCGCCGGTTGCTAGAAACCGTCCAAGAATGGCGTTTTTACAATGCTAATGATATGAGTTTAAAAGCCATTCGGGATGCCTATCCAAAAATCGGTGCCAATGATATTTTTCTCTCGGCTACGGGCGAAAATTTACCCCTCGTATTAGATAATCTTATGCAGCATCCAACTTATGGCGTTGATTTTGAAGAACACATTAATCACGCCATGAAAACCATTTTACCCAACACACGTAAGATAAAAACCTATCGTTCTAATCTCTCCCTCGCCGTGCAATGGCATTTTGAGGAGATGCGAGAACCTTTTTATTTGAGTGAACTGTCGGATGGTTCAGTACGGATGTTATGTTGGGCAACGCTTTTACACTCACCCATCTTACCGACATTATTGGTGATTGATGAGCCGGAATTGGGTTTACATGTCGCTTGGATGCAAATCCTGGCAGAATGGATTAAAAACGCGGCTCACAAAACCCAAGTGATGATAAGTACCCACAGCCCAGATTTGCTGGATTATTTTACCGATTCTGCCAAAAATGTGCTTCGTTTTGAACGGCAAGACAAAAGTCATTTTAGGGTCAAACCACTTTCAACAAGTGCATTGTCTTCTAAAATTGAAGAAGGTTGGCAACTGGGTGATCTGTATCGAATAGGTGATCCTGACTTAGGAGGTTGGCCGTGGTAGTATGGATTTTTGCCGGCGGTGGTGAAGCTGAGATCCGGGGGTTAGTCAATTTTTTTAGAAAACACTTTACAAACTGCGAATTTGAAAGAAAAACCCCCATTCGACCCAAACGGGTGCCCCATAAAGTCAAGAAAAAACGTCATGCACTTGGACAAACGGCTGAAAGTCTAGCGAAACAAATTGAACAAGAGTTACAAAATGCATTATCGCACGGTGGACATTGTGAGTTGATTTTAGTTTTAGATGATTTAGATTGTCATGATGTCGAAGAACGAGAAAAGCTTTTTTCGGATGCTCTTGATAAAATCGAAGCTGCACAAGATATCAAACGCTTGATTGGCTTTGCGGCTCCAGAATTAGAAGCCTGGATAATTGCCGATTGGGACAACACCATTGCCAAACTGATAGACTTTCGCCAAAGCCATTTAGCAATGCAATGGTGGCTCAGTACTCAAAACGATATACCTTTTCATGCACCAGAATCTTTTAGCCATTACGATCAAACAAAACAGGCTTGTCAAGAAAAACTCTCGGAACGATTGATTGAAGCCGCTAAAGTTCATGGCGGTAGAACCTATTCAAAAGCAATACATACACCGCTCTTGCTGATCGAATATCTTAATCCGCAAACCGTGTCCGATAAATGTCCACTGTTTAGAAGGTTTTATACGGTTTTGTTTGATTATTGCGGTGATTCAGTGAGATCGAAATATAACCCAACATCAAGTCATAATTATAGAGAGGGGGCGGGTTACGATTAATGGCCCCTGATGAAGTGATTGACTGCACAGCCCAACTTGAACTGATAGATTGGTACATCGGTTGTGGTGGCAATATTTAACCAGAAAGGTCTGTTTTGGACGGAATTATCGGGAAGAGAAGGGTGGAATTTATTTGGGGTGGCTGTTGTAGCCATTGATGGGGGCGCTGTATTTAAGCCGCTGAATGAGTAAATGGAAGTGTGCTTTTGAAGTGATACTTTCTGGTAATGGGGTTCTATATCTGAACGAATAAAGGATGTCTCCTAAATTTTTAGGCAATTTTATATTTAACGCCTTTGCTTGTGTCACTAGATCACTTCTTTCAAACTGGATGGCTTCTTTGCCATTCTCATAATATTGATTAAAAATGGCTTCTATCAGTTGAGAATAGCGGTTTTTTCCAGTACCCATCTTTTATCTCCCTTTCCAACGCAAAACGATGACTTCTTCTTTTAATTGTTGTTTTGTTGCAGT
>JAYQWI020000013.1:0-2196 GCA_035871815.2 Candidatus Parabeggiatoa communis | reverse complement strand
CATATTCTGCCACACGCCCCGGTTTCGTTTAAGCACATTTCCATGACTATGGCAGTTGGATGTTTTTTCTTCGCTTTTTGGAAAGCCACTTCTGGATCGGGGTAAATAAAATTGTCCACACTGTGTGGCTCAATATGAATTGACCAACCATAATGATCGGCCATTAATTGGGGTGCCACTTGATTAAAAATAGCCCGACAACGCTCCGCAAATGCGTGACTTTCCGCCTTACGTCGTGCGATTTCTTCTTTAGAAAGTCGCGGTTTAACGGGGAAAAGAGGGCTACCTGGGGGTACTCTTCTTTTTGATTTGTATTGGGTTTCCATAATATCAGTTCTCCTGTTTTTAAAGACCCTTTGGGAATTGGGAATTAACAAACAACGCAAGGGCGAACACGCAAGGGCTGCCCCTACATGACGGGGCGAACACTTTCATACACTGACATTGCTCCACTCTGAAATGATTTTCCTGATAACGGTTGCGGCAAATTAACAATAATAAAAGCTTGTCTTTGATTTATAACAAGATGCCGGCTTCATGAAAAGCTTTTTCTAACAAATCAGCAAGCCTCAATTCTTTCGCCCAAGTAGACAAATATTTTATGTCCAATGAGTCTTGTTGGACTTTCAAAACACCTTGTATATCACGCCATTGCTGATCGGATACCTGGCCTCCAATACGATACCAATCCAGTTTGCTGAGTATAACATCTTCAGATGAAGCAATATAAAATTGCAAGGCATTCTCTTCCTCATCAAGCGTATCTTCTCTTTTTCGATGGAAGGCTGAACGATGATAAGGCTCATCTTTTGTAATAAAAACATCAATTTTCATCATCGTGTCAAGATGAATCAGATTAAAACAACTGCCCGATTCGATGGCATCCAAAATCATTTCGATATCAACGTAATAAGCAGAGCCAAGTTGTTCTACCAAAAAATGGGCATGTTGAGGTTTTAAATCGGTGACTATATCGACATTCTGAGTGGCACGAGGCATTCCGTATACCGAACTGGCAATAGAACCACCAATATAATAAAGAATGCCTAATTGATTAAAAACCTTTACGACTGGTTCAACTGCCATTATAAGTTCTTTATTTGGCATAATCGTTTCTCCATTTGATAAGCCTTCAGAAATAAATTGTTTATTTTCCTTCATCCCAAAAATGGAGGAACTAACCTGCATTTGTAGAGGATTGAAATAATTAGAAAGACGATTAGCCAAATCTGAACCATATAAATAGCTTATAAAAAGTAAACTTAATTCTCGTTCACTTAATGTTTGGTTGGCACGTTTGATGGCACGTCTTGAAAGTTGCCGTGTGCTTTGAGAAAGGGAACACATTTGAGAGGCTTTTTTCGCAGAAGATTCTCTGCGAATCATTGAGATTTGAATTTTTTCTATATCGGTGTGGGTATCTAAAGATTGGGGTAACATAGTCAAGTTATAAACCAGTGTAGTAGAGGGTAGGCAAGGATTAATCTCTCTTAACACCTATCAGTTTGTCAAAAAATGTTTTTTTCAACACAGAGATCACAGAGGGCCACAGAGGGTAGCAGAGAATAAGTCTATGATTTTTAATTATATTGTGATAAAAAATACTTTTTAAATGTCGGTGTTTTTTACCCTTTAAAAACTGATAGGTGGTAAGGATCCTAAGTATACTCAGTAGTTCAAAAACAAATAAAAGCAAAATAAATTTGCTTTGACAATCGGGCCGCAAAATGAATTTTTCACTAAAATCAGGCCTTCAATATTTATTGAGATGACCCTTTATAAATGCGCTTTTTCGATCTACTGATACTTATATTGCACCACTCTGAGATTATTTTCTGATATCAACTTCTGCTCCTTCTCTGACGCGATCAAATAAATCAATGACATCGCTGTTATACATTCTGATGCAGCCATGTGAGGCGGGTTGGCCGATTTTATCTTCTTCTGCGGTGCCATGAATATAAATATAACGTTTGTAGGAATCTATTCGCCTGCCCCTGTTTTTACCGGGTTCTAAGCCTTTTAACCACATAATGCGCGTAGTGACGAAGTCACTACGATTTTTGCCATTGATTTCAGCAATGATTCCAGTATTTTGACGGGCTTTGAAA
Source organism: Candidatus Parabeggiatoa communis (assembly GCA_035871815.2). Classification (GTDB taxonomy): domain Bacteria; phylum Pseudomonadota; class Gammaproteobacteria; order Beggiatoales; family Beggiatoaceae; genus Parabeggiatoa; species Parabeggiatoa communis. Next base: position 85 of record JAYQWI020000013.1, on the reverse strand, counting down.
ATCATGCCTTCTGGGGCACCATCGCCGATTTTGTTTTGAATGCGATGTCGCCCAAGAGGGGTTTTGTTACTACCCGATTGGCTAC
>JAYQWI020000012.1:0-4987 GCA_035871815.2 Candidatus Parabeggiatoa communis | reverse complement strand
TTACCCGATATCATTACCCCGGTTTGTCCTATCGAAGACGATAAGATTTTTGATCCAAACCTGGTCAAAGTCACTCGGCAACATGATGGTTATGCGCTTTATTTTTCGCGTCACCCGATTCCCTACCTGCGCGATGAAAATCCAGAAAATGGGTCAAAATCGACCCCCTTTCTTGGACACCTTGGAATTTATGCTTATCGACGGGAAGTGCTTGAAGCCTATCACTCGTTTCCGACAAGCCCTTTAGAGGAAGCCGAAAAGTTAGAACAATTACGCTTCCTCCAAGCCGGTAAACGTATTTTGACTTTGATGACTGCCCATTATCCTATCTCGGTTGATACACAAGCCGATTTAGAACGAGTTTGTGCTATAATAGCCCGCCAAAATTTTCTGCTCTCCAATATTTAAATCAGAAATCTATGAAAATCAGTAAGATAACGATTCCAGATTACCCTCAATTTAAAGACTTTACACTTGACTTATCCGAAAGGCCATAAAAAAGAGGGAATGCCACTGAATAAGATTTGTTTTATTGGGCAAAGTGGCACTGGAAAAACCAGTTTATTGAATATTGTTAAGACTATTTTAAAAGCCAATTTGACGGTCAATGATGATTATATTTTGAGAAGTCCCCGAAAATACCCAGACCTAGCCGGCATTCTTATGAATGCTCACTTTGAGGATATCAAAAGCTTGGCATAAATCAAAGAGAATGGGCAGATCGTCTGGGATTTGAGTTTTCTCAAAAAATGGGATGATGTGACACCAACAGAATTTCTCGACTATTTTTATCTTGATAAGAATATTCTGATTTCGTATCCGGCGGAAATCATCAAGCATGTCAACCAACAAATAACAGAAACACTGGGCAACCCAAATTCTCCGTTTAAGACTACGGAAAAGAAAACCTATCAACGTTTTGACGAACGGGATAAACAGGTTTTTGATTTTGAAACCGATACTTTTTTTGATGTCTGGCTTCATATCTTAGAAGGGCTGAATGCTTACAAAATGGAAGAGCTGAAACATAGTCAGCAAATTACTAAAGCCTTTGAAGCCAATGCAAAAGAAGGCGAGCTTGCGTTTGAAAAGTATAAAAAGTGGAAACAAGAAACCCCGACATCAATTGAAAAATTGGCGCTACAATTAAATCCTATTTTGAATAAATTTTCTGTTCTCATCAAAACGTCATTGGATTTCAAATGCTCTGAAGATTTGAAATTTCCTAAAATTTTGTCGTTGGGGAATAACATTGAAATTCCGTACAAGGCTTGGAGTACAGGTACCAAAAAAGTCATTTTCACGATAATGCCGCTGTTTGAACTCAACACGGAAAGAACCATTATTCTGATTGATGAGCCTGAAAGATCATTACAAGCTGAGAGTCAAACAGAGATGATCAATTGTTGCCTAAAACGGGCTCCGAAGGCACAATTCTTGTTTGCAACCCATTCGCCGGTTATTGCCGCCGCTTTTGAAGCTTGGGAAATTGTGGAATTGAAATTTAATCAGCAAGGGCTGGTTTATCAGGAAAAATACTACCGAAATGAAAGGCAGATCAATAATTATTTTTTCGTTGATTTTTGTTCTGTTTCACCTTGGAAGGCAAAAGCTTTAGTTTGAATTTTCGTTCAAACTTTGAATTGCACTCCAAACTAAAGTTGGCAAACTATACTGTCCACCCTTACAATTTGCGCTTTTTAGAGAAAAATATTCGTCCATCCGATTTTGTTAAAGGGATAACTATAGATAGATTTATTTAGTCTCCTTTAGGAGAGTTAAGCTTTCAGACAACTGATGTAAGCTGTTGGCTGTTAAATTTTATAATAGCGACTTTATGACGATGCTAAGTATAAAGTTGGAACGTAAACCTAGACAAACTAAGTGCGTGATAAAAAATAACTTTCCTAAAATATCCGAATGAGGTTTATTTTTTTCTGAGTATCCGAAAATAAATAAGTGGTACATTATAGCTTTGATAATTGTTCTTATAATTCCATTTTCAATGAAATTCGTACCCGTCATTTATTTTCAGTAGTGCCAATAATGACATGAATCATCATATTTTCCTGTTTTTTCTAATAAGCGTGCAGACAACAAACGGCACATGTTCAACTAGATTTACATTATACAACAATATCACTAACTCACATCTTATACTGCGACGAAGTGGTAGTCTGTGTTGAAAATAAAAAGTTAAATCTGCTTGACAAAAAGGGCACGACAAGATCGTGCCTACAACACACATTTCATAAAGGGTCGTTTTTTGAAAAAAATGCTTGACATTTCAAAAAAGATAGGCGGTTGCCACCGTACAAGGTATGTAGGGACTACCGATTGATTATTGGAGCGGTTTAAACGGGTATATTATTATTTTGGAATGACCTTAATTAGTAATTGATAATGGGTAAGTTATACAGAGCGGACTTGAATTTCGTTAAAATCCGCAAATCAGGTAGTCCCTTCAAACCAATGCCATTAAAAATCAATGATTTACGTTAATGTGCTGCTCATATGTTAATCCTATTTTGTAAGGTTTTTATTCATTTTGAGCATTTTCTCTAAAAACGAAAACGCCGTCATCAAGGAATTGGATTTTTTGGCTTCCTTGTATTTGGGTAGGCAACCACACATCAACTCCCAATTTCCCAGAGAAGAACACCTCTAGTGGTTTGTAGGGACTATACCACCCACCCTGGCTTAGTAATTATGATGGGTTTGGACTATTGTTCTATTTATTTTACATTGGCTATAGAAAGTGCTTTTCCTTTTTTCAGTATGGCTATTTCTTCATATTGATGAAAAGTGACCTAGAAAATTCTACCTCTCAAATATACCATAGCATAATTTATTAGGCCGTTTTAATACATGCTATCCTTCTATGGCTGCAACATCTATAAATAATAGGATTGACTTTACCATGTTGATATCATTGAATGAAAAACAACTGCAAATTCTGCGTACAACCACACTGACAATGTTAGTGTTGTTATTTCTAGTTGTGTTGATACGCACTGCTTTCGTCTGTGGTGACAGTTATATCAGTTTTCGTACAACTGATAATCTTGTGAATGGTTATGGGCTACGCTGGAATATCAGCGAGCGTGTCCAAGCATTTACTAACCCCTTATGGACATTCATAATCTCTGGCTTTTATTACTTTACACGGGACATTTACTCAACTGTTATTACTACCTCCATCTTTTTGTCCTTACTGACATTTTATTTAGTGGCCTTTAAAATTGCTAGAACCGGCTTTGCCGCAATTTTAGCCTTGGTTGTGTTGGTTTTTTCCAAGGCATTTGTGGATTTTTCCACTTCAGGTTTGGAAAATCCACTGACCCATTTCTTACTCGCAATATTTTTCTTTCTATATCTCACAAAAGAAAATCCGAGTCTTAAGGTTGTTTTCTGGTTAACCTTCGTTGCTGCACTGGCAATGGTTAACCGCTTGGATAGTATTCTGTTTTATATACCTCCTTTATTCGTGTTGTTCTGGCGATATTTTTCTTGGAAAACACTGGGTATCATGGTACTCGGCATGTTTCCTTTTATCTTATGGGAAGTATTTTCTTTAATCTACTTTGGTTTTCTATTTCCCAACACGGCTTACGCCAAACTGAATACAGGTGTTCCTAGTCATGAATTGATACAACAGGGCCTCATTTACTTGCTTAACCCGATTTCAGAAAATTCGATCTCTAAAGATCCCATTTCTTTGTTTCTCATTGTGACTGCTTTAATTGTGCCCTTTATTACCAAACAATGGAAATTATTGTCGCTTATGTTGGGTGTGGTACTGTCACTCATATACGTTGTAAAAATTGGGGGGGATTTTATGGGTGAGCGTTTTTTGTCTTCCTCCGTGTTTGTATCTGCTATCATTTTATCGCAAATAAAATGGATGTCATTTTTTCTAGCTCGGGTAGGTATTCTCACTCTATTTGTTTTACTTGGTTTTCTGGCAACCACTCCGACTGTGCTTAGCGGTTCTGATTATCAGAACTCGAAACATTATAGTGGAATTGGAGATATTAGGGGAAGAAAATACCACAAAACGGGGTTGTTAAGGCCTGATAAACATATTGAAAAACGTTTCAATGCCATCAAGGGACGTAAACTGAGAAAAGAAGGTGTCAAGATATTTGTGACAGCATCAATTGGTTTCACTGGGTTTTACGCTGGACCCAATGTCCACATTATAGATCAAGTAGCACTTTCAGATCCATTTTTGGCAAGATTACCAGCAACAAGGGCCTGGGCAATTGCCCATTTTATTCGGCCCATTCCAGAAGGCTATCTTGAAAGTGTTGAACTGGGAAAAAATAGGATAAAAGATCCTCATCTTGCTGAATTGTACGACAAAATACGCCTAGTCGTCTCTGGCAATTTGTTTACATGGGAACGTTGGCGGGCCATCTGGTTTTTGAATTTTGGTAACTACAAGCAACTTATTAAGGATAGCCAGTTGCCAACCAAAAATAACTTGAACTAAGTAACTGAAAATAACGGGTACGAATTTCATTGAAAATGGAATTATAAGAACCGTTTTCAAAGCTATAATGTACCACTTATACTGCACATGGGCATAGCTTAAACTTTTTTGGTGGGCAACAAAAACACGTAGGGAGCCCTACAATTCCATAAACTCATTAAAAAAAAGTTAAGTTTATCACCTCGTTGAGTATATTTATTTTCGGATACTTAGGAACGTGCATAAAATCTCCATTAAATTAAAAATTAGCTATTCCCTTGCTAATGCTGGATTGAGAAAAAGTTGACTAAGTTATTTTATGCTCGTTCCTTAGAAAAAAATAGACATCATTCGGATATTTTAGGGAAGTTATTTTTTTATCAAGCACTAAAGTTTGTACTCCTATCTAGACAAACTCAAGTTGATAGAGCGAAGATCTGAACGAAGTGTGTACTCCTACCTAGACAAACTAAAGTTTGTACGGAAACTTACAATGAGGGAAGATCGGAAGAG
>JAYQWI020000011.1:0-1944 GCA_035871815.2 Candidatus Parabeggiatoa communis | reverse complement strand
GTTGCTGGCCCTTATCAATTTACCCACACGGCAGCGCATCAAGCTTGGTATGCCAGTGTCAACGCGCTATTTGGTACCTTTAAGAAATTTAAAGCGGATTATTCAGTCATCCCTTGGACAACGTTTACTGATCCCGAAGTAGCACGAGTAGGGTTGAATGAACAAGATGCTCAAAAAGAAGGTATTGCTTATGAAGTGACGCGATATGGGATTGATGATCTTGATCGCGCTATCGCTGATCAAGAGGCGCACGGTTTTATCAAAGTGTTGACGCAACCGGGCAAAGACAAAATCCTGGGTGTCACTATCGTGGGCCACCATGCTGGCGAATTAATCAGCGAATACATTCAAGCGATGAAATGGGGATTAGGGCTCAATAAGATTTTAAGCACGATCCACATTTACCCGACTTTGGCAGAAGCTAATAAGTATGCTGCTGGTAACTGGAAAAAGGCCCATGCGCCTGAAACGGTGCTAAAATGGGTGAAACGCTTTCAGGCTTGGCGACGGGGTTAATTGCCTATAGGTAGATGGGTATAATCAAAGCGTTTGCCCCTCTATTTGATATGATTAAAAAAGGTAAGCAGGTAATTGAATAATGAAAACCGTGACGATTGTCTATTGGCAAGAAAATGATGGGATGTGGTTAGGCTATCTACAAAATTATCCTGATTATTGGACTCCAGGAGAAACATTAGAAGAATTAAGGGATAATTTAAAAGATATACTCTTCGAGATTAAGAATGGATTAATTTCTCAAGTCAAAACAGTAGAAGAAATGGTTATCTAGTGAAACGTAAAGATTTGATTAAAAAACTGGAATATAAGGGTTGCGTTTTTTTGAGGCATGGTGCTAATCATGATTGGTATCAAAATCCATTCACAGGTATCTGTCAGTCAGTACCAAAACACCGTGAAATCAACGAAAGATTCGCTAAACACATTCTCAAAATCATGTCCAATGATTAATTTTATAGAAGATAGAACGCTGATTTAACTGATAGTCATGATTTACACTGATTAATTCTGATGAGCAGTGGATATCAGTTGAATCACTTAAATATCTTATCAAACCAAATCATACTATTAACTCAAATGGCACAAACCACTTTTTCAAGCGTTAAAACAATTGATGTTGTTCCAGAATATTTGGTTTATGAAATGATCGAGCATAAGCCATTTTTTTATAATGGGTATAAACCCCTGAGCCAAGGGGGAAAAACATTAGAGGCAATTATGGGCTGTAGCGGTTTACAAGCGATGATTATTTCGGCTATTCTAAGATTTTTGTATCAAAATCTGTCAGAAGCAGATTATGAAATCGTGACAAATGAAGCGGGATTACATCTTGATAAAGGTAATAATCTGGCTACCGATATCGGTATTTATGATGTCAATGTGTTGACTTCTGAACAAATTACCGATAACTATTTGGCGGTGGCTCCGAAAATTGTGATTGAGGTGGATACGAAGGCGGATACGTCAAATTTTGGTGAGGCTATGGATTATTATCATCTCAAAACTCAAAAATTATTGGATTTTGGGGTGGAAAAAGTGATTTGGATTACGTCTAAAAGTCAAAAAGTAATGGTGGCGACTGCTGATAGCGATTGGCGAATATTGGGCTGGGATAAAGAAATTGAAGTCGTTTCGGGGATGCGATTTTCAATGACTCGGTTATTGAAACAACGGGGTGTTGTTATTCAATCTTAAAGGGGCAATTACAAAGGAAGGGCAAGGGATTGATAGCAGCAAAATAAATATTTTAACGAAAATCGGGCCGTTGCAAAATAAATTTTGCATTCCAATAGATGCAAAATAAATTTTGCACTCCACTATTTAAAAATGAAGGTTCTCAAAACGATGCAAAACACTGATTTTAGTTTAGAAATTCCACAGGGTACCCCGCGTTATTTAACGATTGGTTGGTTAGGGCTGGCATTG
>JAYQWI020000010.1:0-4992 GCA_035871815.2 Candidatus Parabeggiatoa communis | reverse complement strand
TAAGTGGTAATATACTTGAATTAATATATTGAACTGGTAAAACTATATTACTTGTTTTTCTGGTTTCTAAAGTACTGTTATAACCAGTATTAGGAATTAAAAATTCTATTCTATCCTCCTCATTTTTCTTAAAGTAAGATTTAGCGAAATTCATAGTATCATAAAGAAATTTAGCTCTTTTATTATCAACTAAGTAAATACTATTTAATAACTCAAGATTATTATCAATTTTCAAGTTAGCCAATCTTTCAATAACATCATCAAACTGACATTTTTTTCCATTATCAAGCCAAAAGATAACCCCGGTATATTCGTCATCTTTTCCAAACATTTTGAGTTCATTTCTAAGAGAACTTTTCTTAAAGCATTCTAAGGCAAATGCAATATCCTTAATATGTGATTTAAATGTACTGTTAGGATTTGATGGATAGTTATCGGTATATTTTGCAGATATTAAAACAAACTGTTGCCTGTTACTAAAAAAAGGACAATCATATTGGTATGTAAAATCAACACCATGATCTTTTCTTTCTTTTGTAGATATACTATGTTCAATCGGATTAATACATTCAATATCTCTACCCATTATAAAAGGCTTCCAGCCAATAAGAGCTAATAACTCTTCGACAACTTTCTCGCCAAATTCTCCTCGTTTTTTTGATTTTTCACCCATAATTGAAAACAATTGAAATAATAGAATAATAGGAAGGGGATAACTCTATTTTCGAATTATCCCAGTATCAGACTCTTCAAAGTGACTTGCTTTCGCTTAACGAAACATTTTCAAAACCCGAGTACAAACTGCGTTGCTAGCAATACGTGGCGACAGCCAACTTGAAGTGTTTCATCAAGTCATTGAAGGCTTGCCATGTATAACTTTTCTCTGACAACTTTTGATAAAGCCTAGGTATCAATTGACTTTCTCCCAATAGAACCCCTGTCGTATACCAGTCGCAAGACAAATGACGTTATCAGTTTTTTCTAATATCCCTGCTTTTAATAATAAATAAGCCTTTGATAACTTTTAAGTAGGTACGCAAAAGTTTATTAACATTTTGTAGAAGGCCGGTGGGCAGCAAAAACACGCTACCCACCCTACAGAAAATGTTAAAAGATTTATGCGTACCTACTTATCATGGCCTATCGAAAATTTAATTTAGAGTTTTCTAATATACCCTTCATATATTACTGAAAACTTCGGAGAACTTTTTTGCATCCAATACTTTCAATGACTTACAAAAATATGCCTAACCAAAAATCAATGACTTACAGACTTTTCCGAAGTTTTCAGTATATTATGAAAAACGCACAATACATCCACAAAATAATTTTGTCAAGTGTCAAGGCTCAAATTATTGTAACGATATGTTCAAGTTAGCGTTTTATAAAATTTTCAAAATTATCAATCCTGTTTGTTGTAGAAAGATAGGCAGGGCCCCGTCAAAGTTGAGATTAACTTTTTGATTATTATAGTTTTTTTGTCCATTTTAGACGATATAGAAAGCATAAATTATAAGTGACTGTTTTTTAATACATACATTTTTTAAAATAATTTCCGTATATCGTTTTTTAATCAATAACTTATATCGTACTTTGACGAGGCCCTGCCTAAAAGAATAGAACGCTGATTCAATTATCAGTTATCACATCACATCACATCAATCCTGTTATTGTATGATGTGTTTGTAAATAGCGGCCGAAACAGCATCTTAGACGCTATCAACGGACAGCATGATTTCACATGCCTGCATATAGCCCTAGAACTACACTTTCGTTTCTTGCCAATACTCAGCCGCCGCCGAACCCAGCGCCTTATACGCCCTATCAGAAGAAAGCGACAGCCAAACCGTCTTATATTATGATGGCCGCGTTTATGCGTATACCGGCTTCGGGGCAAGTAAAAAAGCCTACAAAGGCGTACTAGATTACTTAGTCACCCCAGGCACACCGGCCTAAGTCAAGCACAACTGATTGAAATAGAAAACATAAATGGAGATGAGATCACAGACTATCGACTCATTTATCCCAACGGCGATAATCAAGTGATGTATCAATGTGCAGCTTGTTTTGAATAGAAGGGATTCTTAATGGCTACTTGCTAAAAAACCTGATAGGTTTTTCCTTATCTCACGCAAACTTGTGTTTAAAAATCCAAAGGGTTTAAACATGTCATTAACTTTATCATTGAGGTTTTATTATGTTAATGCACAATCCTCCCCACCCTGGTGAAATATTAAAAACGCTTTGCCTAGAACCACTTAATTTAACGATAACCGATGCTGCTAAAGCACTTGATGTCAGTCAAAAAAACTTATCAAATATTATCAATGGTAAGACTGGGATTAGTCCTGAGATGGCTGTTCGCTTATCTATAGCTTTTAAGACTTCTTCTGAAAGCTGGCTTATCCTCCAAACGCAGTATGATTCAAGCTGAACAGTATCGAAAAGACTACCACGTTTTAGAATTGGCAGCATAAAATCAATTCAGCTTACCATTTTAAAGCTTCTGGAAGTGCTTGAAAAAGCGATTTAAGTTCTTCGTGTAAAGTATATTGTCGCTTCATCTCGGCCCAAACGGTCGGATGATGCATTTGTTGAAGGCTTTTGATCAAGCATTTTAATTCATCTTGAGATGTACCCAAATCCTTTTTTCTTTGGTATTCATAAAGACGTGCTTTATTAAAGATTATTTTCAAATTTTTTACCCATGCTATCAATAACTATCTTAGCACCTATCAGTTTGGCCCGACACTTTTTTTAATATTTTTTTTAATATCAGTAAAACCCAAAACGGGCATGAACAGTGTTTCATTTAACAAGTTTTTGCGCGCAAAAACTTGTTAAGTGAACCTTCGGTGTGCTACGCTAAATGTTCATTTTTATCATTTTGTTCAAAATTTCAAGAGTTCATTTATAGATTTCTGCCCTTGGGCAACTTGGGCAACTTAAACTGCCCGAAGCATGGCACGATTTTCTTTCGCCCCCTTCTTTACGGCGAACACAGAGTACCACAGAGAATAAGTCTCTGATTTTTAATTATATCCTGATATTAAATGCACTGTAAATAGGTGTTTTTTTGACCAGAATTTGCAAACTGATAGGTGGTAAGCGATAACGATATATCATTTTTTAATTAAACTAGTAGCCTGTCGGATTAATCAACTAACTCATTGATTATTATCGCTTTTACAATAATCATAACGGTTATACAAAACAATGACTTAAATGGTATTCTCCGACAAGCTGCTAGGCTAGGATTATCATCATGGATCAACTGATCATTAAATTAACGGGAAAAATTCAAAGCTCAAATTTTGATGAATGGAAAAATGATCTGATCGCTCAAATTCAATCTACAAATACTGAGTTGACGACAGATGATGATTTTGGGGCTGCTACTAGACATGTGAAATTATTTAAGGCTGCTGAGAAATCCTTAAAAGAAGCAAAGCAGTCAGCAATAGATCAAGCAGCCGATATTCAAAGATTATTCACAGCAATTGATGACATTTCAGAAGAGGCAAGACAGGCTAGATTATCATTGGAACGTCAAATTAAGGCGCGTAAACTAGAGATAAAGAAAGGGATTCTACAATCAGGAATTGATCTTGTGCGTGCATTTATTGATATGCAAAGTGCTGATTTTCAACTGATAGAGCACTTTCGCTATTTAGATCGCAACCGTTTTGAATCAGTCGTCAGAGGCAAAGCAGGTATCAAAGGAATGCAATTTGCTATTGATGGCTTATGCGATACCATTAAAATTGAAATCTCGCAAAAAGCAGCAGAAGTCACAAATAATGGTGTAGCAATCGATACTTTGCCTAGCCAATATCAATTATTATTCCCAGATCGTCATTCACTTATTGCATTAACTCAACAGGCATTAAATTTAACCATAGATAAACGTATTGCTTTATTTAATGAGGAAAATACGAGGATAAAAGCCGAAAAAGCCATTAATGAGTTGAAAAAGTTAGAAGAGGTTGATCTCAATCCTGATACCTGTTTGCATCCTGAAAGTGTAGATTTGGTGGAAAAGGAGAAATATCGACTGCTTATAGATATCTTGTCTTCAAAAGAGACTGCAATAGAAATAGCGCGTTCCATCAGACAAGCTTATGGTGATAATGCGTCAATATCAAGCATGAACTTAACGCGTTTTCATGATTAGACTTAGCATCGTCATAAAGTCGCTATTAAACAATTTGACAGTCAAGAGCCTAAATCAGCCAACAGCATCAGCCGTTGTCTGAAAGCTTAAGTCAGGTGGTGGTGACTGTCTACAGTCACACAAGCGATTTTGCCTTTTGGAAAAATCCATTCCTATTGAACTCGACTATCACGTTTTTTATAAGTTATTGATTTAAAAAAAATATAATTTTAGATCTAAAAACGAAATAACCTTAAAAATCAATGATCTGGCTATTTTAACTCTCAAAAATAGAGCTTTGCAAAGCCTGCCGAACATCAAAAACTTGATAGTTGAGTTGAAGGGGATAAAATGTTAGAGAACTATTTGGTTAGTCAGCACCACCTGACTTGAGCTTTTAGACAACGGCTGATGCTGTTGGCTATCAGCTTTGACGTTCAAATTGGAGATTTTGTATTTCTTCTACAATACGCTGGGTTTCTAAACTCACGGTGATGATTTTTTTGATCAGCTCAATGATGTAATATTCATCTTCTTTGCGATTAGGATTATTAACAATGCCATTGCGTTTGTCGATTTTGATGCGATATTGATCGATAATCCAGTCAAGCGCGGAGCGGTTGCCTAGTTTGTAATCAAAGGCTTTTTTGGGAATTCCTTTTAAAGTCAAAAACTTGTTGTACATCAGTTGGGTTTTGTCTTTGGACAAACGCATTTTGTCAACTTCTAGGCTAAAGGGGTATTTTGGATTTTCGATCTCTTCCAATGGATAGGGTTTTGATTGTTTATAGTTAAGGTGGAAGTCAGCAAGTTGTTCGCCAGCATGGGCAAATTCCCAG
>JAYQWI020000009.1:0-5117 GCA_035871815.2 Candidatus Parabeggiatoa communis | reverse complement strand
TCAAAGTGTTAATGAATTACATGCAGAAGGCATTCCAATGGGTAGCCTGTGGTACAGTAACCACTTTGGGCGGGGGAATCCATAATGTTTTTAGAGGTTTTAGTGGAAGGCGGGGCTGATGTACCAACGATTCGAGAAATTAAAAAACACCAGCGCAGGAAAGCGGAAATCCTAAGACCACCTAAAAAGGTTGCCCTGGTTTTTAAATTTTTCAAGGGTATGGAAACTGGAGCGATCCTGCACCAGATAGCAGGAAAAATTAGCAGAAGTGTTGGGAAAAATTCCCTGTGAATGTGATGGTAAAGATAAATTTGAATGGGCAACAGCAATCAGTCCACATTTGGATTTGGAACAACCAAAGTCTCCCAGTTTAAAAGCTTTTGTAGAAGGAATTGCACGACTGTTAGCGCAGGAACAGAGTTGAGGTAAGCGAGCTGCCCAAAATCACAAACATTGTATTGAATTTGAGCGCCCGCTTGCCCACCATTGCTCGCCCAAAAAAGAGGCAACACGTTTAAACCATAAATCGTATTAAAATCAACAGTCTACATTAAAGCCAATTTCCAATTAATATCAGTAGCTAAGCCGACCGGCATGTTGCTATTTCAACAAAAAGGGATTAATGATGGTTAAACCACCTTCTAAAGAAAAACCGTCTTGTAAATCTTCAGTGAGTACACTTTTACAATTATGTTGTATTGCAGAAGCTAAAATCAGACTATCATAAAAATTAAATTGATAACGTTTGGAAATTTTCAACGCTATTTCTGTTGTTTCATGATTTAAAGGAACAACAGGTAATAAAGCCTTAATCTCCGATAAAATGTCTTCTGCATAAGCATAAGTAGCTGGAAATTTTTTCCGAAGTACATTACATAACTCATTTAAAGTTTGAACACTGCTCATGACTTGACCACTACTTACCAGTTTGGTTGCTATATCACGCTTGACAGCATCTTGCGTAGAATAAGCATATATAAAAATATTGGTATCCATAAAAAATGGTTTATCGTTCATTCGCTTCTTCTCGATTAAAACAAAATCCTTTTGTATTCAATGTGACGGCTTGTAATTGGTGTTTTGCCGGCTGGGAAAGAATTTGACGTAATTGATCTCTCATATCATCGCCATTTTGAGTGGGTTTGACCAAAGAAATGATTTTAGCCAGTGGTTTTTGAGTCTCAGTCAGAATTAATTCCCCTTCCTTCTGTAAATAGTGTTTTAATAATGACAGTGATAAATCTTGTTGATGTAAATCTATGTACATAGACATGAGTTTTTCCTTGATTAGACTTGTCCGTCAATAAATTTTTGGCTAATAAAAACACAATTAACGAAACGCTTATTTTCGGACAACTCTATTATTTATCTTGCTTCAGATACAGAGGGCGTTAAACTATTTGTTGCCCATGTCTCGTAGGGTGGGTAAGCGGGCACCACTAAATCAAAGATTCTCCCACAATGAATTTGAGTGCCCACTTGCCCACCATTCCTCGCCCGAAAAAGAGGCAACACGTTTAAACTAACGCCAATTTCCAATTAATAAGAGGGGTGCCCAGTAGAATGGATGTTGGAACTCCTTTTTTTTCATAAGTTCTTTTTGTGCTTCTTGTAAAGCTTGTGCTTTCGTTAACTCTTTATTTTGAAAATATTTGTAAAAATAGGTACTTAAGGTAGATGAGGCTTTGTCATTCACCTCCCATAAATTGGCTAACGCACTTTTCACACCGACTTTCACCGTCACACCCGCCAACCCTAAAGCAGCATCTGGGTCTCCCTTAGCCATCTCACAAGCACTTAATGTTAGCAATTCTATGGATGTTTTTCGAGATTCAGTTTTGATTAACTTTTCCAAACTATTTATCTTTACCTGACCATCGTAGGTCACTAAAAAACTGTCATAGGCATTACTTTTAAATTGACCATGAGAAGCAACATGTACGATTTTATAGCGATTGCTTTTTAATTCTGATTCAAACAAATTTTTGTTAAAGTCACGATTCAAAAATTTATTAGATTTAGGCTTTGGATAAAATTCTTCTAGTATTTTCAATTCACACTGTACACATGGCAATTGTTCTAATCCTTGAACAGCCTCTGATACCCCACCCAGAAACACTTGACCTCTATCAAAGTATCGTAATAGTTTGTTGGGATCAGTCAATACTAAAGCTTGAGTAATGGCAACAGCGTATTTTTGAATGAGAAACTCTTCACCATTGTAAAACGCCGAAAAGGGTATGATACGCAAAGTTTCATTGGGTACCACCACTAGCGTCTTAATATTATTGTTTATCAACGTGGTTTCGATGGGCTTAATTAACCAGTTATATAGTTTATTGGCGTTCTCCAGAAAAATATCGTCTTGGCTATTTTTAAGTTGATTATGGAAGTTTTTAACTACAAAATATATCTCTACTTTTGAAGCGGAAATCGGAAATAAAGATAAACGTTCCGAAGGTAAAATCACCAATAAGTGAGCCTGTTTATTCGGTTTTGACAGTAAAATAGGGTAAAGAATAGCAGTCTGTTCTGGCATTTTTCCAAGAAAGTGATTAATTTTTGTTTCAAATTCTTCTTCTTTCAATAAAATTAAACACAGTTCCTGAAAATAATTTTTAAGTTCATCAACTTGATATCTTTCCAGCGTATATAAAAGTTCTTTTTTTAGCTGTTGTTCATCATGATGAGTTTGTACGGAATTCAATTGCTGTAATAGTAAATTTATCTGTTCAAAATAGAGTAGTTCAAATGATGACGAAGTAGAACTATAGATTGCTTTTTTATCAACAGAAAATTGTTTTCGTTTACTACTATATCCCGTTTTAACCAATCTTTGACGGATAGGTTGTAAGTATTCAATAGCAGATTTATACATTTTGATGGCTTCATCTGGCTTTTTCTGAGCTTTGAATAAACGGCCTAATTGCCAATACCATTGATAAACCAATTCTGACAAGAGCCCCTTTTCTTGAGTTTCTGGCGCAAAAAATAATGCTTGACGAGTTAAAGAGACGGCTTCTGTATAACGTTTTGCATTGTAATATAACTCGCCTAAACGCCCATAAGCATAAGATAAGGCAAGATGATCTGTTATTTGTTCAGCAACTTGTTTCGCATCTTGTAATGCGTTATAAGCAACTAGCTGAAGTTTGGCATGTTTCAAGGCATTTTCTTTTTTGAGCCGATCAGCTGTTCGCATCGCTATTCTGGCTAAGAAGATCAATCCAAATGACTTATCATGGGAATCGGGTAATTTTATAGTTGCCTGTAATGCTGCATTTAATCTATCAACAATAATAGTAGCATTCCTAAAGTTTCTTAATTGTTGTAAAAAAGTGGCCTCAGCAAGATTGGCTTTCACCTTAGCAACCAATAGCAAATCATTAGCTTTTTTAGCATATAGTTCACTTTCCAGATATTTTTTTATAGCTTCCTTATACCACTTCCGTTTAGTTTCAGCTAACATGGTTAACCTATTAGCTTGTTTATTAAGGACTTTTGCCAAAATACCTGGTTTTTTGATATTACGAGCCAGAATTTCTGCCTCTTGCAAATATTCTTCTGCGTTTTGTAAAGATTGTTTTTGCTGATTCTTATCTTGTTTGTGGGTAGCCAGATGAATATCCGCTATCTCACTGAGAATGATTGCCCGATTGCCTTTATCCTTAGCAATAGCTAAGGCTTCCCCTAATGTGTTTAAAGTCTTATCATAAAAACCTAACTTTTTGTAACTTAAAGCCAGTCCTAATAAAGCCTCTAGTCGGCTTTTGTTTTGTTCAGACAAAGTGTCTAAAGCAACTTGCCAATAAGACACCGCTTGATCAAATCGCCCTTGTTGAAAAGCCTGTTGTGCTTTTTCAAGCGATGTAGATTGTGCATATACTAAGCTCGTGAATAAACAACTGCATATAATCGAATAAAAAAATAAACGCATAGTTAATTTTATATTAGGTCATGACGATACTTAGCTTCGTCATAAATTGGGCTTTTAATTATAAATAATATAAATAATGTAGGGTGGGTAGAGCGAAGCGAAACCCACCATTTTCGGCGATTAGGTTGCTTTTGCTAAGCAAATGGTGGGTTTCGCTTCGCTCTACCCACCCTACGAAAAGTTGGCTATTAGAATTGAAATAGCACAATTTATAAATAGTAACAATTTGGGGGATGGAAAAAATAGCAGGGTTTCGTCAAAATGATAGACAAATTGTTGATGTAATAAAAAAATCAACAATTGCTTACTAAATAATATTTTACTTCAAAACCTTTAATATTCAATAGATTGAATAGACTTTGACGTAGCCCTGAAAAAAGGGTGAATTATAAGTTATTCTAATTCAAATTTATAAATATTTAAAACTTTTCAAAATTCAGTAAGAAGCTATTCTTTTTTATTCCACCTCTGTTTGATGTAAAAGTAACGCAGCTTGTCGTTGACATCCCTTTTTCATCATCCAATGTGCTTTTTCAGGTTCCGAAATTAAGCCGCTCGGCACTTGATGTAAGCTAATTGAGCTTTCCCCAATTTCAGCCAAATAAGTTACATCCATATTTGGGTTATATAACTTATTCGTAGACACTTCTAAAGTGTCGTCATCTGCTTCACAAAATGCCTCTATCAATATTTTTATAGGCATCCTGATAAAGACATCAACATCATCTTCATAATCATAGCGCCAAAAGGTTAGAGGCATTTCCGAAGCATAACAAAAATTATTATCTTCAAAAACAATGACCAACTCAGGATTTTTCACATGATGATCAACACTTCCTCCTTTTTGAGGTTTGAAAATCTTGATTATCATTTCTAATAGCCCATCATCAGATTTGTCTTCTGAATAAGGCCCGGTAATGGTGTATTGTTTACCATTACGATCATTTTTCACGATGAGCTTTTCACCCCATTTAATTTGTTCAAGCCTCGTGTTGCCAGGTAGCTTTTGTCCGACTCTATATTGAGAAGTCCCATCTACCACCGTAAACGTTTCAGCCCTCACCCCCTGAGCCAAAAACAGACAAGCTGCCAAAATCAAGCACAGCCTTAATAATTTAAACATACCGATTTCTCCTGTTATGAGTGTGGATAATCAGATGATTTGCGATGAGTCAATTTT
>JAYQWI020000008.1:0-6608 GCA_035871815.2 Candidatus Parabeggiatoa communis | reverse complement strand
CGTATACAAATTGCTATTGAACAAGTTGAACAGGCACAAGACTTACAAAGTGTTGACAACTTAAAAAAGCTTAAAGTTGGCAATGTCTATTACAGAATCAGAGTGGGTTCCTATAGAATTAGATTATTGATTGAAGATAATCTCGTCACTTTTGTGCGTTGCCTGCATAGAAAGAATTTTTATAGATATTTTCCTTAAAACTCAGATAGATTTTATTATCTCCTATCACACCCTTCAGAGCAGTTTGGTATTTTTTAATTTTATTTTGCCAAACTTGGAGTGCATGTTATTTGGCGATGGCCAAGAACGACAATGACCTTTTTTTGGGAATGCGCCCCTATAGATTGAAAGAATCATAAGTTGCCCTGATAGCTCACTAAAGAGCAAGGATATCAAAATCGTTTTTAAAATTAAGCACCAATTTCTTACTAAGGAACTTAATGATGTCTCAAACTAACATTGTGACAGCCGCTCATGCTATTCGCCCTCAATTAAAGAAATTATTGGAGGCAGAAGACGCAGAAGTGGTAGAACAACAACTCAATAAACTCCTAATTCAATCGGAAACAGGAGACGCTGTAGATAACCCAATTCTCAATCTGTTGGGAGACTACGAAGCAACGGGCAAATGGATCGAACATTTCCTCAAGAACAAACGATCCCCGTCAGATAACGATCAAGGTAGTAGGGGGCTATATTCATCGCTCGCTGGCGATTCTCAAATGCCGCCTAGCATGGAAAAATATACTTGTCCAGATGAAAGAGCAGGGCGCGTTTTTTCAAAATGCAATGCCTGTCACTATGTTAATGGTTGGGCGAGACAAAGTGATGAAACCATCCCTTTTTGCCCAGAGTTTAACCAACTTTTAAAATTACGGAAAGAATTATGACTGATTTTGGTGAATCTTGGGTAAATAGCCCCGTAGAACGTTGGGCGACTATTTTATTGAAATCAGGCATATTATTTGTGCTGGGGGGATTGGCAGCTTGGGCTTGGGATAATCATTGGCAACCCCTATATGACTTCATGCAGTGGCTTAATGATGGGGAGGCTAAGGCGGTACCAACGTTGCTTTTCTTATTTGGATTATTGATTATTATGGCAACAGCTTCTAGCATACTCAAGCACTTTGACTTACTCATTTTGCGCCTGTTGGAAGGGTATTATTGGCCCCAATGGTTGCGAGATTGGAAGGTAGATCGGCAAAATGTGCGCTTTGAGCGGCAAAGTCAACGTTTTCAAGAATTGGCCCGAAAACCTCATTTGCCTCCCAAGGAAAGTGCCAAACTGGCTCGCCTAGATGAGCAGTTAATGTTTATTCCGAAAGAACGACACCTGCGTATGCCTACAGAATTAGGCAATCTCCTGCGTATGGTTGAGCTTCGCCCTGAGCAAAAATATGGACTGAATGCCTTTATATGTTGGCCGCGTTTATGGCTAGTCTTACCGACAGAAGCGAAACATGAGCTTGCCAATGCACGAGACAAGCTAGATACTATGGTACGGACTTGGACTTGGAGCTTACTCTTTATGGTATGGAGTGTTTGGGCATGGTGGATTATTCCATTAGGATTGATTGCTTTGTTAGTCACCTATTTTTGGCTCCTACAAGCCGCGAAGATTTATGGGCAATTGCTTGAATCTAGCTTTGATTTATACCGGCATTTGCTTTATAAAGAATTACGTTGGCCATTACCCCAAAGCCCGGCTGAAGAAAAGGCGCAAGGAGAACAATTAACCGCCTATTTATGGCGCGGCTCCGAGCAGGATACGCCGAAGTTCCTTTAAAAATTGATTTTGCGGCCCTCTTGGAATGCCTGTTATTTTGCGGCCCGCTTTTCGTTCCCAATTTATTTTGCTTTTATTTGTTTTCAAACTACTGATATTGCAAATTTTACCGATTCTATCAAAACTATGAGCCGTGATGCATTAATAGTAGGTATCAATAATTATTCTGGACGATACGATTTAACCTCCCCCACAAAAGATGCTGAGGCGATTGCCCAATTACTGAGCCAATATGGTCATTTCGATACCATTAAGCGATTACCTGATATGAAGGCGCAAGGCGACGCTTATGCTCGCAAAGTAAGCCCCATAAAACAGCTCACACTTAAAGAACTAGAAGAAGCTTTAGAACAACTTTTTTTACCCGATGATCCCAAAAATGCCCCAGATATGGCTCTTTTTTTCTTTGCCGGGCATGGATGGCGTGAAAAATCAAAACTTCAAAAAGGCTATTTAGCGACAAGTGATGTCGATATTGAAAAAGGCCCTTTTGGATTATCCCTAAATGATTTAAGTCAAATACTCAAAGAAAGTCCCATTAAGCAACAAGTTGTTTGGCTGGATTGTTGTTATAGCGGTAGCGAGTGCTTTGATTTTGAGGATGAGAACCCTGGCGTAAGTGGACAAGGGCGGGATCGTTGTTTTATCGCAGCGTCTAGGGAATATGAACCTGCTTATCAACAAAACGACGCAAGTCATGGGATTCTGACTGCCGCTTTATTGAAAGGACTGGATCCTAAATTACAGGGAAGAGTCAATAATCTCAAGCTGGCTGATTTTGTGACTCAAGAGTTAAAAGGCACAATTCAAAAGCCAGTTTATCTCAATACAGGTGAAATTATTTTAACACCTGATGCTGAAGATGTTGAACCCATCACGCCCAATCAAGCTGAGATGAATGCCTATTTGGATAATATTCTCGTGGATGCCGAAGAATTGGATAAACGTTATATTGATCTGTCGGCAACTAGCGAATCAAAGACGATTCCCCCTCCAACAAAGTGGGCGCGTGATATTATCCCGCCAGCATTTCGTATGCTTGATAAACAGTTCAATCCCGAATCGGAAAAAACGAAATCATTAGAGGCTATCAGTGAAGCACTTGAACTGCATGAGTGTTTTGTTTTATTGGGCGCACCGGGGGCGGGTAAAAGTATCACCTTGAAAAAATTGCAGCTTGATAGTGCCAAGTTAGCACAAGACAATCCCGATGCGCGTATTCCTATTTTGATTAATTTGGCATTGTGGCATGAGGATATTGTTGATTTACAACAGTTTTTTAATATTCAATTGCAAGCTTTACCTTTTGTTCCCTTGAATCGCGCATTGATTTTGTTGGATGGATTAAATGAAATGCCCTCAAAAAAATATGTGCAACGGGTACCAATGTTTGAAAAGTGGTTACAAACCCACCCCAATCTTTCAGTCATTATTGGTTGTCGAGAACGACATTATCAACAAAGCAAAAAACTCCCGTTGCCCACAGTACAAATCGCACCCTTTGATGAGAAACGTATTAACTTGTTCTTGCAGGCTTATTTGGGTTCTGAAGCGGCAACACAATTGTTAAGTGAACTAGGCCCGTTAGAACCGGAAAAACGTTCAGCGCGTGATCTGATTCATTTAGCCGATAATCCTTATCTATTGTTTATGCTCTGCTATGTTTATACGCAAAATCAGGAACAATTGCCTAGCAGTCGGGGGCAGTTATTTCAAATGTTTGTGCAGGTATTATACCAGCGTGAACAGGATAAAGGCACGACGGAAGATATCAGTTATCAAGATTTCGTTTTGGGGCTGAGTGAAATGGCTTTTGCCGTGCAAAGACATCGCTCATCTACATCGGTGCATACTGTTTGGGCGGCGAAACAAATACCGGCTAGTTTTTCCGTTGACGCTTTGTGGCGATTAGCTAGAGAAGCCAGTTTATTAAATTTTTTAAGAGATGAGCAAACTCTTCAATTTACCCATCAACTGATTTTGGAGTATTTAGCGGCGGAAGGTTTACTGAGGCGTTTTTCAGATTTATCCAAGTATATCAAAAAGCCCGGATTTCACAGAAATAAAAGGGGAAGTGGTGCATGGGATGAAGTGATTTATACCTTGGTAGGCATCACCGACGTTAACCCGTTTCTCGTACAATTGGCTAAAATTGATCCTTTCCTAGCGGTGGATTGCTTTGAACATAGTCCTCAAGAAGTTGAGGTGACTGATGAAAGTAGACATTTTATAACCCGTCAACTCATTGATTTATTGGGTTCAATAAATCCGCAAGCGAGGGAAGCGGCTGTTTTAAAGCTTGTACAGTTAGGGCATATTACTTTACCTTATCTGATTGATTTATTGGAGAAGGGTAATAAAGTCGCTAAAAGGGCCAGTTTAAAAGCATTGGCTCAGTTCGATGATGAGCCATTGGCATTTAAAAATGTTGTTTTGGCATTGAAAAATAGTAATAAGTGGGTGCGTAAGGATGCTCAAGCGGTATTGGATCGTATTGAGCCATCGAAATTTGAATCTTTGGTACAAGAGCACGATGAAAATGTCGTTGCTATTTTAGAAGAATATGGTTATGTCGGTTCAACTGAACCATTACCAGAAGAAGATGACATATCTTTTGAAGAGATTGAAAATAAGGATAAAGTTAGAGAGTTGATAACTCGTCTTTCTACTACCGATGACAGTAAATTATACCAGTCAATTGTTGAGTCACTTATCCAATTGGGTAGTGCGGCAGTTGAACCACTTATTAGTGCCTTATCAAGTCAAAATGAGAAATTGCGTAGACGTGTGCCAACTATTTTAGCAAAGTTAGGTGATAATCGTGCTATTGAACCACTCCTTGAAGCATGTAATGATGAAAGTAAAGGTGTGCGTGATAAAACAAAGAATGCCTTAACAAAGTTTGCAGGAACACAGATAATCACGGTTAACCAAATAGATAAACTTGTTCCTTATTTAGAAAATAAAAGTCCAAATGTCAGAAAAATTATCAGAAATATATTGGGGCAACTAGACTCATCCCAGATAGTTGATAAACTCATTCCTTATTTACAGGATAAAAATCCAGCTATTAGGGCTTCCACAATAAGCGTACTAGCACAATTAGGTGATGCTCAGATAGTTGATAAACTCATTCCTTGTTTACAGGATGAACATCCGGAGGTTAGAGGAACCATCAAAAACGTATTGGTACAATTAGGTGATGCCCAGATAGTTGATAAACTCATTCCTTTTTTACAGGATAAAAATCCTTCTGTCAGGGTAATCACAATAAAAGCATTGGCACAATTATGTGATGCCCAGATAGTTGATAAACTCATTCCCTGTTTACAGGATAAAGCACCAAATGTTAGATATTCTGCAATAACCGCCATCGCAAAATTAGGTGATGCCCAGATAGTTGATAAACTCATTCCTTGTTTACAGGATGAAGCACCGAATGTTAGATATTCTACAATAACCGCCCTAGTAAAATTAGGTGATGCCCAGATAGTTGATAAACTCATTCCTTGTTTACAGGATGAAGCATCAGATGTTAGAGGTTCTGCAATCCGTGCCTTAGCAAAATTAGGTGATGCCCAGATAGTTGATAAACTCATTCCTTTTTTACAGGATGAAGCACCATATGTTAGAGGTTCTGCAAGAAAAGCGTTAAGAAATTTAGGCTATGATCCAGACACATTGCTCAAACTCTAAAAAGCAACGATATGTTCTACGCACTATCAAGTGTTGCCTCATATTTTCATGCCTCACATCAACTTATGGGCCCATTGATACAGCATGACATTTTCGATAACACTCAATGAAGGTATTTTGCTAGCAACATGTAATACTTTAGTAGAGTTATATCAGCAAAAAATATGGACAATTGCGTGTAGCTTTATTTATAGCCTTTCCCGATTGAATAAAGTACATTTATATTTAAATTCGCCGCTGCAAAATAAATTTTGCACTCCAAGAAGGCCGCAAAATAAATTTGGAACGAAAATACCTTCGCAAAATAAATTTGCAACGACAATCAAATTTGTACTTCATTCAATCGGGAAACGCTATAAGTATTTCAGGAACAAAAAATAGCTGATTGACTGTACTTACAATAGGCCTTTGCCCCAATCCGATCACTCCCCTGATCCGTTGTACTCATTATTGATTTGCCTTTGTACTTCATGCAATCGGAAAACGCTATAATAATCCATTCTGAGATGAAATCCCTGTTTTTCAAACAAACTTTTGGAAGGATTTGAGCCAACTTAAAATGAATTTCAATTTCACGCTTTCACGCAAAAGTACAGCTTCGCGAAACTTTTGCGTGAAAAAGATTTCTTTAGATGGAAACCGTTATTCGTTTCACTGACGGCTCAGTTGTTTTATTTTGTCTTTTTCTAAGCCGGTTGCCTTCCAGATGGTTTCCACATCTATTCCCATTTTCAGCAGGTTTATTGCCATCTCTTTCTTGGCTTTGGCTTCGCCCTTGGCTTCGCCATCTACCTCGCCCTGAATCCATCCCTGATTATAACCATGTTCCGTGTTTGTCGTTTCTACAAAGCTCATGGATACCTCCTTTTTAATCGTCTCAAGCTTCTTCTCAGAGACTTTCTTGTATAAGTTAACCCACTGTTCAATTAGAAGCAATTGCTCATTAGTGAGTTGATCTTTCATCGCCGCCGCTGCCCGGTAGATTTCATAAACCAGTTCATCTGGCTTGATTTTTCGATCATCCGCTTTGAGCGTCAGCAATTTGCACATCAGAGAATGCTTCTTGATGAGATCGCGGCTCTTTTCCGCTTTCACTTTGATCACATCAAAAGGATGATACACC
>JAYQWI020000007.1:0-3384 GCA_035871815.2 Candidatus Parabeggiatoa communis | reverse complement strand
GCACAACAACTGCGGGATCAAAAAGTCATTATTAAACTCTTTTTAAAAGCTCCGCTCCATGCCAAACTTTATCTGCTGTTTCGTGAAGATCAATTTAACCCGGTTATCGGTTATTTAGGCAGTAGTAATCTCACTTATGCTGGATTATCGGGACAAGGTGAACTCAATGTCGATGTAGTCGAAGGGGATGCTTGTCAAAAACTCGCCGATTGGTTTGAAGCACGCTGGCAGGATCGGTGGTGTTTGGATATTTCTAAACAACTGATTGAAATAATTGAACAAAGTTGGGCGCGAGATGAATTAATTCCCCCTTATTATATTTATCTTAAAATGGCGTATCACCTCTCTCAAGAAGCCAGAGCCGGTTTAAATGAATTTACTGTACCGCGTGAATTTGGTAACAAACTGTTTGAGTATCAAGCCGCAGCAGTGCGGTTAGCGGCGCGACATTTAAATCAGCGCGGTGGCGTGTTAATTGGTGATGTGGTGGGTTTAGGCAAAACCTTGATGGCAACCGCTTTAGCCAAAATATTTGAAAACGTCTATCGACTCGAAACCCTGATTATTTGTCCTAAAAATCTTGTTTCTATGTGGGAAAGCGATTATTGTGATCAATATCTCAAAATGGCAACCGTGTTGTCAGTCTCCATGGTTAAAAAATTAGCCGATTTAAAACGCTATCATTTGGTGATTATTGATGAAAGCCATAATTTACGCAATCGAGAAGGTAAACGTTATAAAGCCATTCGAGATTATATTGACAGAAATGATTGCAAAGTCGTGTTATTGTCAGCGACACCCTATAATAAAACCTATCTGGATTTAGCCAATCAGCTACGGCTATTTATTCCAGAAGATAAAAAACTCAGTGTAAGCCCAGAAAAAGTGATTGCCGAAACCGGGGGCATGAAAATGTTTTCCAGTCGGCATCAATGTGATGTCCATTCTCTGGCAGCTTATGAAAAAAGCGAATATCCGGAAGATTGGCGTAAATTGATGCGTTTATATATGGTGCGTCGTACTCGCAGCTTTATTCAGGAAAATTATGCCCAAACCGATCATGAAAAAGGGCAAAAATATTTGTTGTTAGACAATGGACAACGTGCCTATTTTCCCGCCCGTTTGCCTAAAACGGCAACTTTTCAGATTGATGAACAATATGCCAAACTTTATTCTGAGGAAGTGGTTAATAAAATTGCTACACTCAATCTGCCCCGTTATGGCTTAGGAGAGTATCTGGTTCCCAAAGTTCAAGCCTCTAAAACCGAACAAAAAATCGCCGAAGATTTATCACGAGGTGGCAAACGCTTAATCGGTTTTTGTCGCACTAATTTATTTAAGCGTTTAGAAAGTAGCGGCGAAGTGTTTATTTTATCGCTTGAACGACTGATACTGCGTAATAGTATTTATTGGTACGCCCTCAACAATGGCAAAGATGTTCCAATTGGTACCCAAAATGCGGACTTATTAGATTTTGATAGAGATTTTGATAGCCGTCTCAATGATGGTGATACTGAAGACATTAATGCTAAATCGACTTCGATAGAAGCAGATAACGACAACACTATCACTACCAAAGCATCACGTTTGAAAACCATGGCTGAGTTTCAACAACGTGCCGCTGAAATTTATGACATTTACACTAGCCCCAAAGCCAAAAAACGGTTTAAATGGCTTGCCGCCCGTTTTTTTTCATCCGCTTTAAGCGAACATTTACAAAAAGACTCAGAAGCCTTGCTTGATATTTTAACTGATTGCGGAGATTGGCAGACAGCGCAAGATGCTAAACTGAATACTTTGGAACAGATGCTGACAAAAACTCACTCCAATGACAAAGTACTTATTTTTACGCAATTTGCGGATACCGCAATTTATTTACACAAACAATTGATTGCGCGAGGTGTCACACAAATAGCGGCTGCAACCGGGGCGGTTGCCAATCCCACCGAATTAGCGTGGCGATTTAGCCCGGTGAGTAATAATAAACCCGTTAAAAATGAAATTCGGGTATTGATTTCCACCGACGTGTTATCAGAGGGACAAAACTTACAAGACGCTGCGATTGTGGTTAATTATGATCTACCTTGGGCGATTATTCGCTTAATTCAACGGGTGGGGCGCGTGGATAGAATTGGGCAAACGGCACATAATATTTTATGTTATTCTTTTTTACCCGCCGAAGGGGTGGAAAAAATTATTAATTTACGTGTCCGCTTAAAACACCGTT
The DNA here is from genome assembly GCA_035871815.2 of Candidatus Parabeggiatoa communis. Lineage (GTDB taxonomy): Bacteria > Pseudomonadota > Gammaproteobacteria > Beggiatoales > Beggiatoaceae > Parabeggiatoa > Parabeggiatoa communis. Next base: position 1,157 of record JAYQWI020000007.1, on the reverse strand, counting down.
TGAGCCAAAATGCCGAAGTGGTTGGCACCGATGAAGCTTTTTTTGAGGATGATGACAATAAAAACAACCTGCATAATTTGTATCACGAAAAATCCGGCATTTTAGATGGTGAGGCTGATAATGAAGTCGATTTAGTTTCCGAAGCTTATGCCGTGTGGACAAAAGCCATTAAAGCTGAACCAAAGCTAGAAAAAATCATTCCGGCTTTACCACCCGTCGTTCATTCCACTAGAGCTTATCTCCCCCAACACCGTCAACCTGCCGGAGTATTAGTTTATATTGATACACCTGAAGGTAATGATGCCATGGTATGGTTAGATGAAAAGGGCGAAATCGTCAGCGATTCACTGGATGATATTTTTAAAGCTGCTGCTTGTCACCCCGAAACGCCAGCTTTAGAACGTAGCAACTCACACCATGAAATTGTCCAACGTGGCATTGCACAAATGTTGGCAAGCGAAAAAAGTAGTGCTGGCGGTTTAGGGAGAAAAAATGGCACACGTTATCAGACTTATGTGCAATTAAAAGACTATGCCAAAAAACGCGGTACCTTATTAGAACCCGAATTAGAAAAGGCGATTAATGCTATTTATAACTATCCGCTACGTCAATCTGCCGTTGACATCTTAAACTTTCAATTGCGAAGTCATGCGCCGGATGAAACTTTAGCGGCAACCGTGATGGGCTTGTATCGTGATGATAGACTATGTATTATCCATGAGCATGAGTGGAAAAGGGAGCCGATAATTTTGTGTTCGTTAGGGTTGAGTACAACGGATGAACTCGCGTAGCGAAGAACGAAGTTTGACTGAATAAACGGTATTGATAACTCCTTAATAGTTTAAAATATCTCGCTGCGAACCTGGGAAGCGAAGCGGTGGTGAGTAGTCTCTGGTAGCTAGGGGGTTTTAGCTTGCTAAAACCTTCCTCCTTTGTGCCGTCATGGGGGAGCCGACTGAGCCTGCGAAGGGGCGGACGGCCAGAGCCTTTTATCCGTGGCACGTATGGGCAAAGGCTTCATTAAGCATGGACGCACATTTTGCAACTCTTTGCCCCGTGACACTAAGTTAAATATATTTTATATTAACATAGTTTGTGCTAGCCATGCACTTTTAATCACACCCGCAATGAATTTATTTCTGAAATGGACAGATGAT
>JAYQWI020000006.1:0-2248 GCA_035871815.2 Candidatus Parabeggiatoa communis | reverse complement strand
TATCGTGTGACGATATACCCTCGTCATTAACGAGATCAGGCACATCAGTTAGTTGTTATTAACAGCTATCCATTATTTTGCGAATTTCGTTCCAATTGGAGTGCAAAATTTAAATTGCAATTGGAATGCATGTTATTTTGCAATTGAATGTAGGGTGGGTAACGTGTTTTTGTTGCCCACTATCTATCTGACTGATTGGCTTGATGATGATGTTAATTTAATGCTCTTGCTGGCTAATTTCCCAAGGATTGTAAAGATGTGGAAATCTCCTAAAATCCTGAATATTACGAGTAACAATAGTGATTCCGTGACATTGTGCCACTGCCATTTAACAATGCATCCATCACCGGCAGTTTGTATCCATCGGATTCGGCGGTTCCGCTCAAATTGGCCCAAGCCCGCATGACTTGTGTATCAATGGGTAAAATGCGCCCGACAAAGCGTTGCTCCACTTTGCCTAGCCAAGCCAGAAGTTTTTGGCTACGAGCTAAATCACTACGCTGAAGTTTGGTAATACCCTTTTCAATTTCCCCAATACTGACTACGCTGATAAATAAACTTTGTTCATTCTGAGCATCTAACCAATCAATGACTTTTGATTCAGGTTGTTTTTTAACATACTCAGACAGTACACAAGTATCTAATAACCAATTCATAATTTTATATCTCTACCGCTGTCTTGATCACGGCTAAAATCCAAATCATCCCCGCCTATTTCTGGAGCCAATAGGACTGAAGAAAGTTTGTCAGCAGAACGATTTAATTTTTCATACGTAGGGAATGAGAGTACCACGACGACGGGTTTGCCATGGCGAGTGATAAACTGCGGATTGCCTGCCCCAGCCTGTTTTATGAGCAAATTAAATTGATTTTTAGCTTTTTTTATTTGCCATTTTTCGTGCATAAAAGTATACCTTTTCAAATCGAGATCAAACCCTTTCTTTTTTATAAGGGCCTATGATCAATTAAATATGTTGGCCTTGAACATACTGGATAGCCAAGTTTTGATAACTGGTCACTGATCACTGAAAAATTATCACTATTAGCCACGGAAACACACCGAACCACACAAAAATATTCCGTGTATTTCCGTGTATTTCCGTGGCAAAATATTAAGGCAAATTATTCCAACTTTCTTCCATTGAACAATCGCCCGTTATCATCGCATTAAAACGAATGCCTTTACCGCGCAGCAGTGTCATGACTTTTTCGACATCGGCATCATTATACGGCGAGGCATCGGTTGCAAACAGAATATCACCACTGGCTTTGGTATGTGGGATAGCGACTAATAAGGCTTCTACGGAAGCTTCTTCGCATAATCCGCCACCACTGGCGGTTAAGTTTTCAATCGCGCCGCGTAATACAATTAAGTCTTGGGTAAAGGCTGCCACTTTGACTTCATCGCCAAAGGTGAGTAATGCCATTAACGGGGCGGTGCTGGAATCAATTTCCGCCGTAAATTTCTTCAAGGCTTTGATGACATAATTCATCTCTTCCTGCATTGAACCCGTCACATCTATCACAAAGGCTAAATCCACTTGAATACCTTCTGGAATGAAGATAGTGGTGCGTTCACGGACTAAATGTGCCGGATATTCATTCGCGGTGACTTTAGCTTCGTGCGTCAATAAGAGCAAGCCTGCGTCTTTCAATTCGACCTCCATTTCGACGGTGGCCTGACTGACACTGTCGGGACTGGCAATACTCAAGTCATTGAACTGACAAGTGATTTTCGGGAATGCACTGCTATCACAGAGGGCATAATCGCTGTTAAGGGCCTTGCGTTCAACCCCTTTGGATAACTGACTCACAAAATTGACATCGGTTGCATCAAAGGGCGCGTAATGACTCAATTCTACCGCGACGCTGTAATGCAAGACTTTGAGCATTTCTATTGGATCGGGTTGATCAGTGACGCTTACCGATAAATAGGGGATGCCTCGTGTCCATGTCTTTTTCACATCGGTGGGGTACTCTTGCGTGTTTACCGTCACCGTATTAATCAACGTCTTTGCTTGGCGATTGCTGATCACGACTTTAACATTAGCCAAAGCACCGGGGGTTAAGTCGGGCAAACTACACGTTACTGTCTCGCTTTCACAAGGGCCACCCTCCAACGATTCAATAGTGACTAAGTCGGTGTTGTCTGGCAAAACATCGGCCAAAGTAACAAAGGTAGCGGTTTCCTCACCTTGATTGGTGACGGTGATGCTATAAGTCACGTTTTCGCCTTGTTTGGCAATAC
>JAYQWI020000005.1:0-8214 GCA_035871815.2 Candidatus Parabeggiatoa communis | reverse complement strand
TTAACTCAAAAGTTCAACCAAGCAACGCTTTGTTATCTGCTTAAACGTTAATCAAATATTTTCCTGTCGCACGTTTTTAATAAAATTTTTAACCGCCTCAAATAAACATATTAAAATAATGTTTTCGTAGAGACGCGATGCATCGCGTCTCCTCAATGCCATTAAGTTAAGGGCAACCCTACGGATTGACACTACACAACATGTTGATTTGTAGGGGTAATCCCTTGTGGTTACCCCAATTAAAATCCTTAACTTAATGGCATTGTCGCGTCTCCTCGAAACACAGACGCGATATCTTTTTAAATGAGTCGTAAAACTTAGTTCTTTGAAAAAGGGTTGGGTGGATTTGGATTTTCTTTCTTAGCAAAAAATTGGGGTTCCATAATATCAATGAAACGTTTGGCTTGTGGTGAACAGAATTTACCTTGACGTAGTACTAAGCCATAGCTACGTTTCGGAAAATATTGATCTAAGGGTATGATTGCCAAGTTCTTTTTATTCTCTTCCGTTATACAAACATCGGTCACAATGGAAATCCCCATATTTAATTCAACATATTTTTTGATGACTTCCCAACCGCCAGCTTCTAAAGCAATTTTATAGCTTAGATTGTGTTGTTTGAACACCAGATTGACAATGCGCCAAGTGCTTAAGTGGTGGGGTGGAAGGATAAGGCCGTATGGACTGATGTCTTTTAGGGTAACCTGTTTTTTTGGGGCTAATGGATGATCTAAGGAAGTGATGAGTACGGGGTTATAAGTAAACATGGGTTGATACACAAGATCATTCGGCACTTCTAGCATGGAACCGACAGCAAAATCGGCTTTATCCGTGCGTAACAAGGCCATCCCATCTCGTCCCGTTACATTGTGTAATTTGATTTCTATTTGTGGATATTGTTGGATAAAGTTTTTGATCAAGTCAGGCAGGATGTACAAAATTGTCGATTCACCTGCTGCAATATTGAGTTCGCCAGATTCTAATTTGCCATAATGCGAAACAAAACTTTCCTTTAAATTATCAATGCCATTAACCAATGGCTCAGACAAGCGATAGAGAATTTTTCCCTCTGGCGTGAGATTGAGCTGGGGGCCTCGACGTTCAAATACGATAATATCAAGTTCTCTTTCCAAGGCTTTTATTTGTAAAGAGATACTTGATTGGCTGAGAAATAATCCTTCCGCTGCGGCACTGATACTGCCACAACGTACCGTGTGACAAAAAGCGCGTAGCTGCTTGAGACGGTTTTGCTTGTAATAAATTAAAGGATTAGATGACATAGGTTTGTTTTTTTCAAAAATAATGATTGAAATAATTCGAGTGATTAATTGTTGAATAATGTTTAAACTGCCTGGCGATTTCAGTACTTGCCCAATCCTTGTGATTGCCCTGTACTTGTCCAATTTTTTGCCCCTGTTCAATTTTTTGAACTGGCTCACAAGGGGCAACCCCACAAATTGTCGCTACAAACACAATATTATACTTGCCATTTTATTTTACGTTCTGCTTTACGGTACTCGTGGCGTGATCGAAAAACGTATAACTATAAAGTTTGAGGATTATATTATGACATAGCCTTTATTTTTTCAAAAATCATTATTGAAATAATTTATAGATTTAATCATTGAAGAATGTCTAAACGACCTAACAAGATATTTCATAAATCGTTTTTTTTATTTCTATAATAGATTGATTAATAAGGTTATTAATCTGAATAATCTTAACATTATATCCGTTATTCGCACTTAAATCGTATTAGTACCTAACAAGGATACTTTTGCCTATAAGGCTTTTAAACAACGATAGCAAGCGGCTGACTGTTGTCTTCAATGCGTTTTGCTTGTAATCAATTCAAGCTTGAGAAGACATAGCTTTGTTTTTTTAAAAATCATTATTGAAATAATTCATGTGCTTAAAAATTGAATAACGTTTAGACTACTCAACATAACTATTTCATAAACCGTTTTTTTTAAATTTCTATTTCTATAATAGATTGATTAATAATGTTATTAAGCTGAATAACCTTAAAATAATATTCATTATTAGCCCTTAAATAGAATTGAGGGCATTTATAGACAAAATCTGCTTTTAACCTAAAAAGTGTTTTATTTGATACGAGTTGGACTGAGTTTATCACATTCTTAAAAGGACTATAAAAATGTCTTCACTCAATCATATCATGTTAGCGGCTAGTTTTATGGCCGCTTTAGGTGTGGCTTTAGCCATAGTGTTAGCCATTGCTAATCGCTATTTATACGTTTATGAAGATCCCCGTATTGATAGTGTGGAAGGATTATTACCTCATGCAAACTGTGGGGCTTGTGGTACCCCAGGCTGTCGGCCTTTTGCTGAGGAGTTGGTGCTGGGGGATAAAAACCCAGGAGAATGTACCGTTAATTCACTTGAAATGAATCAGGAAATTGCCGATTTTCTTCAAGTGGATGTGTGTATACAAGAAAAGAAGGTAGCACGTTTAGCCTGTTCTGGTGGGACTCATGTGGCCTATACCCGCGCTCATTATGAAGGTTTAAAAAGTTGTCGGGCCGCTGCCTTGGTTTCAGGTGGGGGCAAAGGCTGTTCTTGGGCCTGTTTGGGCTTAGGGGATTGCAAAATAGTGTGTGATTTTGATGCAATCCATCTTAATAAATATAGTTTACCAGTTGTTGATGAAGACAAGTGTACAGCTTGTGGTAGTTGTGTTGAAGTTTGCCCTAAAGATTTATTTTCTTTACAGCAGATCAGTCACCGCTTGTGGGTTAGCTGTAATAATCGGGATAACATGACTGAAAGTGAGGCACATTGTGAGGTGGCTTGCAATGCCTGTAGTCGTTGCGTAATGGATGCCCCAGAAGGCTTGATTACAATTCAACAGTATTTAGCTTGTATTGATTACGATAAAAATGCCTTGGCTTCAAAAATTGCTATAGAGCGTTGTCCGACAGGGGCCATTGTATGGCTTGATAAGCAACAAGGCGCAATTAAAGGTGTTGATGCTAAACGAATTGTCAGAAAAGAACCATTACGACGCGCAATGGAACCATTGCCACGCGCATAACAATAGGGTATCAATCGTGAAAATATTCAATAAGAAAGAAAATCAAACCTTTCCTTACCCAGGAAAACGTATTGCAACTGATGGTAATGGTGCCGTGATTTTCTGTGAAAGAGAAGCATCTGATGCCGCCGGTACTTATCCGATTACCCCATCAACTCAAATGGGTGAGTATTGGGCTGTGGAAGTCGCCAATGGGCATGTCAATATTTCTGAACGCCCTTTGATTTTTATTGAGCCTGAAAGTGAACATGCCGCTGCGGCCGTCACGGCAGGCATGTCCATGACAGGTTTGCGAGCCATTAATTTTTCCTCAGCACAAGGGGTTGCGTTTATGCATGAATCCCTCTATGCCGCTGTCGGAAAACGCTTGCCTTATGTCTTGAATATTGGCTGTCGTGCGATTACCAAAGCCAGTTTAAATGTGCATTGTGGACACGATGACTATCATTGTATTGATGATACTGGTTTTATTCAGATCATGGCAAAAAGTGGACAAGCCGTCGCTGACTTAAATCTCATTGCCCACAAATTAGCCGAATTATCTTTAACACCTGCTGCCATTGCACAAGATGGGTTTTTAACCACCCATTTAATCGAATCATTGAATATCCCTGAACGAGCATTAATTGCAGAATATCTCGGTAAACCAGAGGATATCATTGACACCCCGACTGAAGCACAACGCATCATTTATGGTGACAAACGTCGTCGTATTCCCTTGGTTTGGGATGTGGATAATCCAATGGTTGCCGGTGCCGTGCAAAACCAAGATGCCTATATGCAATCCGTGGCCGCACAAAGACCTTATTTTTTCGATCATATTCCAGCCCTAGCTGATCAATGCATGGAAGAATATTATCAATTGACAGGTCGTCGCTATCAACGGGTCAGTGATTACTTGGTTGAGGATGCCGATTATATTATTCTGGGCCAAGGCAGTATGATTGTGCAAGCGGAGTTAGTTGCTGATTATTTGCGTAAAACGCGCAAATTGAAAGTCGGTGTTGTCAATATGGTCTTCTTTCGGCCTTTTCCAGGCGATTTATTGACGCACTTATTGAAAGGTAAAAAAGGCGTAGCCGTATTAGAACGGACGGATCAACCCTTAGCTGAAGATTTACCGTTGATGCGCGAAACCCGTGCGGCCTTGAATAAGTGCTTGCAAAATAGTTTGGCCGACGGGCAGAATTTACCTTATCCTAAGTATGCTGTGTTTGATAAATTCAGCGATATGCCCCGTTTGTATTCAGGTGCTTATGGCTTAGGCAGTCGCGACTTACAACCCGAAGCCTTGATTGGGGTTGTTGAAAATATGTTACCCACGGGTGAGCATCGGCCTTTCTTTTATTTATCGATTGATTTTATCCATGATGAAGCGGAATCACCCAAGCAAGAAATTTATCAACAAAACTTGCAACTCGCTTATCCTAATATTAAGAAGTTAGCCCTACGCGGCAGTGAAAATCCCAATTTGATGCCAGAGGGCTCAATCACCGTCAGAATGCATTCCGTCGGCGGTTGGGGTGCTATAACGACCGGTAAAAACTTGGTCATGACTTTGTTTGATTTACTGGGTTATCACATCAAAGCGAACCCGAAATACGGTTCAGATAAAAAAGGTTTACCCACCACTTATTTTTTATCAGCCGCGCCAGAACCGATTCGCGTCAATTGTGAATATCACTATGTCGATGTGGTGTTATCACCTGATCCCAATGTCTTTGAGCATTCCGAGCCCTTATCGGGTTTGAAAAAAGGCGGCACCTTGATTATCCAAAGTGCATTGGATGATCCCAAAGCGGTGTGGGCCCAATTCCCAATCAAGGCACAGAAAACCATTATTGAGAATGAACTTCGGATTTTCTATATTGATGGTTTTAAGATTGCCAAAGAAGAAGCTAAAAACCCGTCTTTACAATTTAGAATGCAAGGTATTGCGTTTCAAGGCGCTTTTTTTGCCGCTTCACCCATCATGGAAACGGCCGGTTTTGATGAAAGAAAGCTGTTTCGTGCGATTGAAGATCAGTTGCAAAGCAAGTTTGGCGGAAAAGGCAAGAAGGTTGTTGAAGCCAATTTACGGGTAGTCAAACGGGGTTTTAACGAAATCCAGGAAATCACCGATAAGCAATTGACTCAAATCACCACGCCAATGCTACGTCATGAGATACAACTCCCCATGATGTTAAAATACAAAGGCGCGAGTGAAGATAAATTGTCTGATATTCAGCGTTTTTGGGAACAAACCGGCAATTTTTATGCTAATGGTCAAGCTGAGCATAATTTAGCTGATCCCTTCCTCGCCTTGAGTTTGATGCCCGTGTCTAGCAGTGTTTTTCGGGATATGACGCAAATTCGCTTTGACTATCCAGTATGGCATGCCGAAAACTGTACCGCCTGTGGTGATTGTTATACCGTATGCCCTGACAGTGCCATTCCTGGGCTAGTCACTTCCGTTTCAGATATGTTTAACACGGTTATCACGCAAATTGAAAGCGAAGGCCGCCCCACAATGTATTTACGTCGTGCCGTGCGCGGGGTAGAAAAACAATTACGTGCCTTGATTGAACCTGAAGGCGTTGAAGCCTCAGTCAATGCCTTATTGCCACAAGTCATTGAAGCCAGCATCGAAGCGGCTGATGAAAAACAACGAGAAACCTTAAGAAAAGAATTTTCTTGGTTTAGGGATACCTTAGGCAATTTCAAATTTTCGATTACGAAGCCGTATTATCAAAACATAGAGAAGAAAACCAAAGGCAGCGGTGGTTTATTTTCCATTACAGTGAATCCCTATACCTGTAAAGGCTGTATGGAATGCGTCACGATTTGTGAAGATGATGCATTAAGCATTGCCCCCCAAACCACAGAAAGCGTCAAAAACTTACGCAAAGATTGGGCATTTTGGCTGAAATTACCCACAACGCCTGAAGAATACAGCCGCATTGATGATTTGGATGAATGTGTGGGTGCATTAGAAACCTTGTTGCTGAATAAACGCAATTATGCCTCTATGGTTTGCGGTGACGGCGCCTGTATGGGTTGTGGTGAAAAGACAGCCATTCATTTATTTACCGCGACAGTCACCGCTTTAATGCAGCCACGGGTTAAAGCCCAATTGGCAAAAATCGAAAAGCGGATTAAAGATTTAGAGCGACATATTCGCTTAAAATTAGCTGAAACCCTGGATTTATCCGATGTCAACACGATTAAAGACTTGGTTGACGAAAATCAAGACAAGGATTTAACCTTAAGCAAACTCACTGCCAAATTAGATGAAAAACAAACCGCCAATTTGGTTGATGCAGAATGGTTGGAATGGGTTACCGTACTTTTAGATAAATTGAAACATCTGAAATGGCAATACATCACCGGCAAAACCCAAAATGGGCGTGCCGAAATGGGGATTGTCAATGCAACAGGTTGTACCTCAGTTTGGGGCGCGACTTTTCCCTATAACCCGTATCCATTTCCTTGGGCAAATCACTTATTCCAAGATACCACATCAATGGCAATGGGTCTATTTGAAGGCCACATGCTGAAAATGTCAGAAGGCTTCAAGGCCATTCGGATGGCAGAATTGGAAATAGCCGGTCAATACCATCCTGAAAAACACAAAGAGTTTTTCACGTATTTCAATTGGAAAGAATTCAGTGACGAAGAATTTCGTCTTTGCCCGCCCGTCGTTGCCATTGGCGGTGATGGTGCCATGTATGATATTGGCTTCCAAAACCTCTCACGGATGATGATGTCTGGTATGCCGATTAAAACCCTGATTGTCGATACCCAAGTGTACTCGAATACAGGGGGCCAAGCGTGTACTTCCGGCTTTATCAGTCAAGTGTCAGATATGGCACCATACAGCAAGAGGCAAAAAGGCAAGGAAGAAATTCGGAAAGAGATTACGACCATTGCAATGGGACATCGCAGTGCTTATGTGTTGCAAGGTAGTATTTCCAATATTACGCATTTATTGGAAGGTTATATTGAAGGCCTGAACAGTCGCTTACCTGCCTTATTTAATATCTATGCGGTGTGTCCACCGGAACACGGTGTAGGCGATGATGTTGCAGAAGAACGCAGTAAACTGGCTGTCGAATCTCGGGCCTATCCCTTGTTCAAATATAACCCTGATAAAGGCAATACTTTTAAAGAATGCAGTACATTAGAAGGTAATCCGGCCTTAGATGATGATTGGCCCATTTACACCCTCAAATACACGGATGAAAAGGGCCAAGAAAACAACTTATCTGTTCCCATGACGTTTGCAGATTTTGCTTTCGGAGAAGGTCGTTTTGCCAAGCATTTCCGTAAAGCGCCGCCAGAAACCTGGAACGATGACATGTTGCAGCTCGATGAATTTATCGCTTTGGATAACGATGATCGCGAAGGCCTTTATCCTTATATCTGGGCTGTTGATAACAAAAATAGCTTAAACCGCATTGTCGTGTCTCAAGAATTAGTTCGTTCAACGGAAGAACGTTTGAATTTCTGGCGTTTATTAAAATCCTTAACCGGTATTGAGCAAGTGATCGATGTCGAACAAATAGCCCAAGAAACGCGCACAGACATGATGCAAAAACTCAGTGCCGGTTTAATGGCAATGGCATCCGGTGGCAGCATTGATTTGAGTGCGATGACAGGCAATACAGTCAGCCAGCCCACTACCAATAATGCAGCTGTGGTAGTCGCTGAAGGTTATGAACCCGTCTGGATAGAAACACCAGAATGTACCACTTGCGATGAATGTATCGAAGTGAATCCCAAAATCTTTGCTTACAACGATCAAAATTTAGCGGTAGTGGTTGATCCAAAAGCGGGTAGTTTTAAAGACATTGTGAAAGCCGCAGAAAAATGCACCGCCAGTGCGATTCATCCAGGCAGCCCCTGGAATTCCAAGGAACCCGGTGTAGATAAACTGATTAAACGTGCTGAAAAGTTTCAATAAGCTAAATTGGTGAATTTTCGTTCCAAATTTATTTTGCACTCCAAATTATATTGCAAACTTCTAGAATTTAAACTTTTTAAAGTAAAAATCCGATCTCTTTAAGACATCGGATTTTTTAAAGGTTTAATTTTTGCCCTTGCGAAGTATACTTTAAACGTTCAGATTATTGGTATTGGGCAACCACAAGGGTTGCCCCTACGAACGGGGCTTGTAGGGG
>JAYQWI020000004.1:0-4967 GCA_035871815.2 Candidatus Parabeggiatoa communis | reverse complement strand
GTATGTAGGGCAATCCCTTGTGGTTCCCCTTGTGTGAAGCTTTCCCACTCAATGAGTGCCATTTTGCTTTTTTTTCAACTTACTGATAATACCATAACTCTATTTGATTTTCTTGTTCCCGTGAATTATAAAAAAAACGGTCAAGTTTGAGAAGGCATTTCTTGTATCACGGGAATACAATAACTCACAATTGTTTTTCCATCAACCGTATCCGTATCAAATCGTGCTTGAGGCTTTTTGCGATGATCAAAAACAATATAATACCCTTCCCCAACGCCTTCTAATTTCAAATACTTAGCCAGTTGCGCTTTGCCAGCTTGATAAGATTTTTGGCCTTCCCCTATTTTTGTTTCAACGATGTACTTATCGCCTTGGTGAACTAGGATTAAATCCATGCGCCCACGCCCTGTGCGTACTTCAGGATACATAAAGCCGCGCACAAGGCGCACAACTTGATCAAGATAGGCCACGAGTAAATATTGTCCAACAAATTCTTGAGGCGTATCAGGCACTTGCAAAATATTAAAACCCGCACGCGCTATAAAATCACTGAAATTCGTCAGCAAAGCCCGCATATCCATTTTTCCATCAGCCGTTAAATAATCTAAAAAACCGGCATCAGTATCTTCGGGCAAATATTCTCGTTCCAATCCATTGATAAGCGGCAGAAAAGTTTGCACAATGCAATACTGATAAATTGGATTCGCTATCTCACAAAACCCCTCTTCACCTGCTTTTAAAATCCCATTGATAAAACTCTTCAGAGGCCAGTTCCCTATAGTCTTCAATGATCAGCCTTAATCATGACAATCAGTTAAATTTGCGTTCTATCAGGTTTTTCGATTTTTTTAACACCTTAAGATGCCATGTTTTGAGGCCAAATCACTAACCCTCTTTCTAATTATAATAGCCTCCCACAAAATCTCACCCCATTTGCTTTCAGAGTTTTGAGTCATCATTAATAAGCAATAACAAATTATGAATTACTTAATACGATTTAATTTTTTTTAGCCTAAAGTGTAAAAAAAATACACCCTCTAAATCATTGATTAATAAGGCGATTTAACAGAAGTGTTATATATCAAAATGGCCGATTTAACACTTTTGTAAATTTCAAAGATATAACCACCGTTTTATCATACGCCGCTTTCCAAAAGACGTTATCAGTAAATAACTTCACCCTTTGCGACAAGTACATAATTAAGACATAAACGATCTTTTTGTCGTGTTATATATTAATCATTTTTTAGTTTGATGCGGTGTGAAACAAAATCAGCAATTGAGAATAATTGAGAATGAGTAATTGAATAATGATAACTGCTCTTTGAACGATTAAATTTCGCCTATCGGTCTAGGAATTCTCCTTTTTATTTAAGTGTGTCATAATGCGCGCTCCATTTTTTTGTTGAATTAGTACAACGGATCAGGGGATTGATCGGATTGGTGCAAAGGCCTATTCAAAGTCAATATCAATAACTGACTTCTATTTTGGCAGGCAGAAAAAATGTATTGATAGCGTTTCACGATAGGCTTTCAGCTACACCCATACGACTCAATACTTATTTATTTACAATGAATTAAAATTAAAAGATTACAAAAAGGTGAGATACAACATGTTGGGATTATTGCCGACGCTGACTATGTGAGTGGTGGTGGTTTTCAAAAATGTTGGAATACTTTGACAAAAAACTTTTTAATGACAGAACAAGATTATAACTCAGTGACTGATAAATTTTTGAAAGTACGTAAGCATTGTAGGATAACGTTCAAAGAAAAAAATCCTAATTTGAAACCATCCGACATGGATAAGTTAGAAAAGAAGGTTGACAATTATCTTCATGTATTTAAAGAGCATGTTGAAGCTATGGGAGGTACATTTGAATTAAAAATTGAGTTTCCTCCTGAAGAACCAATCTCTTTTAGTAGTGTCCCTTTTTTTGCAGAAGAAAAGGCTACAAATGGTTCTTAAGATGATAAAGAAGACTAAGTAAAACAAGGTAAAGAAGAGTTAAAGAGGAGATTATCGTAAAGTCTAATCCATAATCAACAAAGGAGACATTATTCTAGTTAGTTAATTTAATTAGCGTTAATAGTACAACATTTTTACTTCTTCTTAAGTTTCATAAGGTAATATATTACCAAGCAGTACGTCATTTAACATAATGAGGTATAAAGTATGAAATTTTATAAAAAAGAGGAGTGTAAGATGTTAAATAAACATTTTAATGAGAATTTGATTTTGCCCCCTAAAGATGTGTATTATTCTTTGTTAGAAAGTATTTGGAGAAGTCATCAGCAAAATCCGTCTCAAGAGTTTAAAATAGTTAAAAGAAAAGATAATTCTATGAAATTCGATGAATTATGTAATCAAAAACCATCTGATTTTTTTTCATCTCTTTCAATTAATGACCTTTATGATATTAAGATTGATTTTGACCGAGATAAGAGATATCCGAATGAATTAGTTTGGATTTTTTTTATTTTCATTAATGACATCAAAGTTTATTGCAAATTAAAATTCTATAATAAAATCATTAAAATTATATCTTTTCACAAGAGTACTAAGTAACTAAAAATTATTAACTAAATGATCATGTTTGGCGGAGGCATGTAAAATACTTCGCCGTCACCTATTAGACATTATACCGATTTAATTGTAAGTGCTTGATTTTATATAATTGTTTTCAAAATGAAAATATGATATAACTCAATGAGTTACGTTAAATTGGTATAAATTTTTCTCGTTCCTTCTGCTCCAGTCAAGTGGTCAACATTCTGTTGTAACCTATCCTTCAATATTACAAGAAAATTCCAACGTTTTCTTTGCTTGTTGGAGTTCGTATGCGAACTCCAACCTACGAGCTACGAGCTCAAACTTTTTTTGGAGATTTTACCATGAAAAAAGCATACTATTTTTTGTTAATCCTAATGTTCGTTATTGCGGCTAATCCAAGCTACGCTGGTGAAGTTGCAACATTTGAAAGCTTTTACACAGAATCGAGTGGTTTGGGTTTATCGGACATAGTTATTGCCGCTTTATTCGCATTAATAGTAGGAGGCGTGATATTTTTTACTGGCGGTACTGCATCTCCTATTGTTCTCTCAATAGGCACTTTTGTAGGCAATCTGATGGGTTATTCTGGTGTTGTTGCTACCAATGCAGGACTAGCATTATTGGGCGGTGGCGCTATTGCAGCGGGTGGGTTTGGAATGACAGGTGGTGCAGCAGTGATTACTGCTGCTTTAACTTTTGGAAAAGAAATCGTATTTGATTATACCCTCAATCAGGTGATAACTGCTTATAGCCAAGCGCAATTTATCGAACAGAGCAAAGAAATGCTCGCATTACCTTTGCCAAGAAATACAGATGGTTCTGATATTTATGAGGATGCTATTGAAATTTTAGAATTAATAGATAATGATTCTTCTTATTCCAATCCTTATAACCAAAAAATTATTGAGAACACCATTCAATATATTAAGACCAATCGGTCTAATTTGAGTCATAAAGAATCCCTTCAACTTGATACTCTGCTTTCCTTATTGTATCTGAACCATCATGAGTATAGCAAGGCAAAGCAATATGCCTCGCTAGCAATCAAAAGAGCAAGAGCAGAAGAAATAAAAAGGACTTTGCCTGCCCTTATTTATGCTGTAAGTGGTTTGTATGAAGAAAAAGTTGATATTAGCCACTTAACACAGAATTTTTTTAATTATGCTATCTTGGCTGAACCTGATAATGCTCTCATACCATTAGCATTTGTTGTCTATCTGGATAAGATAATGTACCGTTTCAATGATGGATTATCAAAAGAATCTCATCTCAGAGAGTTAGTTAAAATTGCCTCTAAAGAAGAAGTACAGGAACATGCCATAGCGACATTAACTTTAATTTTGGTCAGATACTTCACAAGATTAAAGATGGAACAACAGATCATTTTGTCATTGTCACAGGCTCAAAACATGACTATCAAAAATAGTTCAAAAACTCTGAAACAAGTCAAAAATGCCTTGAGTGCTTACAATGAACTTCTTGAGGGTAGTTCTTTTCTTCTCAAAAAGTTAAACTCTATTGATATGTCTGAGGAAGAGGCAGAAAAAAGGGACGAATTTTGGCACCTTTATAGACAATATAAAGGTGAGCAAACTCGCCTTCAAAGTTTTGTAAATGACTTGAACAGTTATCAAAATAGCTGGCTCATAATCTATTTAATTCTTTTTTTGATATTAATTGTTACGGTTGTGATATTCTTCATTAAAAAGGGCATTAAAAAGGGCACCTAATTGTTACTCTATATATTGATTGATAAAAAACAAATAAGGCAATAGCGCAAAATTAAGCAGAACTTGATTCTAATTTATTGATTTTTCTTCAATAAAGTGGCTTTTATGCGGAATTTTGCGGTATTGCCAAATAAGGTAGCAAGGTGAGTAAAACTAGAACTAAACCCAGCAAAACTCTTATCTTTTCTTTTTTTTAATGGTGGGTTATAGCGGGTGTGACCTCCATTTGATGTCAATTCTATTTATAATTAATAATCAATAATTTATGTCATTTGTTGTAAAAATGAGACACCTGCAAGTTTGTTGGACAAAATATAACATATTGATTATAAATAATTATCTGGAATTTTGCTCTACATCAAGTCAAGGTCACACCCGTTATAGCGAAGCTTTTACCCACCCCATGCTTGCTTGAATTAGCGTTCTCAAAAAGTGTCTGAACCATTGACAATAAGCCCGTCAAAAATACTTAAATTGCTCTTTTTTTCTGTTATTGAGCTAATCAAATCCCTTCTCCAAAAATTTAAAGGTTTCGCACGAAATCTTTTTTTGAACTTCTACACATTTCCTTAGGAACATCCTTATGTACTTTGAACTAAAAAATATCGGTGCTATCAAAAATGCCAAGATAGAACTTGGTCAATTGACGGTGGTTTGTGGAAAAAATAACACTGGCAAAACTT
>JAYQWI020000003.1:0-6604 GCA_035871815.2 Candidatus Parabeggiatoa communis | reverse complement strand
TTCAGTGCCAGTAAATGGGCGACGGCTTTTTCATTGCGTGGATCACAGCCTAAACCATAAACAGCTTCGGTGGGATAGGCGATAATGCCGCCCGTTTTAAGGCAGCGTACTGCTTGTTTGAAATGCCATTGAGTCATATTTTGGATAATTATTTTTTTTGACTTCCTAAGTTTTCCCTAAGTTTCACCTTTTCAGGCAAAATATTTGAACTGCATGAAAGCCTATTCGCATTCAACCCCGCCATCGTTGAGGCCTTTTTAATATGGCTTTCCCCAGGTGGAGCCCTTATCGTTATACACAAGTCAAAAATCGTCAAAAGTAGGGTGGGTAGTAGCGTAGCGAGCCGAAGGCCAGCGAAGCTAAACCCACCCTACAAAAAACTAGCTTTAAAATCAAATACTTAAATACTTGTGTATAAAGATGAGGGCTCCGCCTGGGGCTATGATCTCGCGTAGCGAAGAATCACCCTTTTATTCTTTTAGCATTGTCTCCAACTGGGTGACATCTACAATTTTAACATCGGCATACCACAAATCATCTGCTCGTTGGTTTCTTGAGATTTGTACCAATGATTCAACGATAAGCGCGCGGCCCGATTTATTATCATAACTGCTTGGTACCCACGAGACTTCCCAAAACCTTTTTGCTTGATAACTCAGTAGCTTTTTGACTTGCTTTTCAATTTGTTGTGGATCAGAAATATCTAATTGTCCCCAATCATACGAAGCCACCAAAGCATCCGTCATATACTGAGTTAAACCCAAAATGCCCATCTTTTTGAGCAATTTAGACTCTTTATGCCAAAGTGATGACCATTGCGTTTTAATTGTCTGCCAAATGGCGTAGAAAAACGCGATCAAAACATCGTCGCTCTCAAATTGTTTTACCTTTTGTTGTTGAATGTAACTGATTGAGGCTTCTATGGAAGAGGGAGGAACAATCCTTTGTTTTTCTGAATTAGTGGGCCAAGAAATAATGCCTTTAAAGGGGCTCGTTTCTTCAGAATCAATCAATCCAACAAACCCAACATTCTGATCAAGCTGCAACCGCGCCGTTTTTAAACGATTGTCTAATTCTTGTTTCTCGTAATGCAGGGCGAGAGCGCGGATATGATCTTTTGATACTGTAGAGATTTTGTTATTGATGACCATAAATTGGAATGCTTTTTCCATATCATCTGCATTGAGAAGGGCCACAACATTCACATTGAATTGCGGATTAACTTGTTGCATTCCCAATAAGCGGTGCTGCCCATCAATGATAAGGCCGGGTTTTTTTTCAGCACTTTTGCTCAGTTCAAATGCTAAAAAAGCTAAATCATCACGCTCATTCAAGCTTAAAGGTTTAACCTGACTATCCGGTAAATCAAGCGTGATGATGACTGACGTAGGAATCGTGTTTCTAGGTTCTTGGGTTAAGAAATGTTGAATAGCAGTGACTTTTGCTGGACTGGTTCGGCGTTGGAAAGCGCCAGGTTCATCTTCTAAACGTTTAATATCTGCCCATTCTAAGATTTCTGCCACGGGGGCATGAAAAAGGCAAAAGGTTGGCGTATTTTCGACCTCTTGACGTTGACGATAAACAAGACAAGGATATTGGTATGATGCCATAGTGAAATCCTATAAATCTAAAGCAGGGTGAGGTGTGTAGTTTTCGAGATTGAAGAAATCGGCCACATCATCAGGGTGAGAAACCCGAACTTCTTTCCACGACCCCATTTTCAAGAAAGCGCGTTTAAGGCTTAAATGTTTTTGAGTAGCGAGTTTTTGGGCCATTTTATAATGTAAAGCAAATTTATAGCAACCTTCAATTTCTTGAAGTCTTTGTGAAGCGGGATTAAAACCCATAATCAATGACTGAATTGCCGGCATGACCCAAGTTGCGTAATTGCCTTTTTTACTGCTATTGCAAGATTGACAAGCGGGCAATAGATTTTCTTCTATGCTATTACCACCATAAGATCGCGGCCAAATATGTTCACAAGTAAAACTGTGATGCGAGTCAGTGTCATCAAAGTCGAGAGCAACCCCACATAAATAACAATGAGGATGTTTAGTTTGTGCCCACCGTTTGATTCTGCGGCGCAAACTGTCAGAAATACTTTCTTGGGATGCTTTTACTGAACGATACACAAAGCGATAAGTTTCATTAATCAGGTAATGGGGTATTTCTAACTGTTCTCGCAAAAAGCTTTGCAATTCATATTCAAATTGTGGATCAGTTATATTGACTCGTTCTAGTATTGAAGCACCAGCAATAACGAGTCGCCCAGCTAAGTTCACGGTGGTTAATTGTTGAAATAAATCTATCAATTCTGCTTGACGTCCCGTGTATTTAAGTCCAGCTTCCAACACACTCCATTTGGCATCGGAAATCAAACGGTGTTCAATAAACTGACATAGTTTTTCTCCATCTGTCACACATTCGGCAGTCATAAAACTTTCTCTGGCAGCTATATCAATAATCACATCAATGATCAAATAATTTATCAAAACATTGATATTATTGAACAATAAGAGTGATAACGGATAACGGATAACGGATAACGGATAACGGATTATGTCAGAAACACTACAAATCGAAACATCACAACAAAGGGATAAACTCACAATGCCCTCAACAAATGAAACGGGATCAAAACGTGCGTCGGATGATGAAAATTGGGAACGCGATATCGTAAACCGTCTTGCCTTTGCGAGTCTTAATGAACAACGGAGACGGCGGCGGTGGCGCATTTTCTTTACGTTTCTGCTATTTATCTACTTGTTTCTTATCTATGCCACGTTTATGGAGTCCGATTTCAGTAACTTCATTACCGGGGAAGATGAGATCACCTTAACCAGTAGTCAACACACCGCGCTTGTTGAGATAGAAGGTGTCATTGCAGCCGATGCCGATGCGAATGCTGATACAATCGTTTCAAGTTTGCGTCGTGCCTTTAAAGACAGCAATACGGCAGGTGTGATTATCCGCATTAATAGTCCAGGCGGTAGCCCCGTGCAAGCCGGTTATATTAATGATGAAATCACCCGTCTGCGGAAAAAACATTCAGAGATTCCGATATATGCTGTGGTAAGCGATATTTGTGCCTCTGGAGGCTACTATATTGCCGCGGCCGCTGACAAAATTTACGCCGATAAAGCCAGTATTGTCGGCTCAATTGGCGTATTGATGAACGGCTTTGGTTTTGTTGAGGCATTGAACAAATTAGGGATAGAACGCCGTTTATTGACGGCCGGCGAACACAAAGGCTTTTTGGATCCCTATTCGCCCATGAAAGAAGAGGATGTCAGCCATATTGAAGGTTTACTTGAAGACATCCATGCACAATTTATTAAAGTGGTGAAACAAGGGCGGGAAAAAAGTTTAAAAGCGCAAGACAAGCTAGAACTGTTAGATAATCCTGAATTGTTTTCAGGGCTAGTGTGGACAGGTGAGCAAGCCTTAGAAAACGGCTTAGTAGATGGTTTGGGGAGCAGTAGCTATGTTGCGCGTGAAATCATCCAAGCTGAAAAAATCAAAGATTTTACCAGCAAACCGAATTATTTAGATCGCTTTGCAGAACGCTTGGGTGCCGCGATAGCCAATACCATTTCCCAAGAATTCAAACTCAATAGTGCAACTATTGAATAAGCACTCGTGACAGATAACCCCAAAATCCGCCTCATCGTTATACGTCAAAATGTAGGCTGGGTAATCGGTTTTTAAAGCCCACCCCTCATCAAATCAAGTACTGAACCACAAATAAACAGGTATTTTACCGCAAAGAGACGCGAGACACCGCGTCTCTACGAAACCGCGAATTGTAGAGACGCACGGCCGTGCGTCTCTACTAGGTTAATCAATTTAATCTTCAATGACCAACACACCAATAGGTTGAAGACTATGTCAGTACAAAATATACGTCGAGCCAACACAGACTCCTACGATCCCAAACAACGCTTTGTAGGCGGTATGATGCTGGTTTTGATTATGCTATTTATTTACAGCACTTTAAAGATCGTGTTAGGATTTTCCTCTACTCCTAATTTTGAAATCGGTGAAGCCTTACAAAGTGAATCAACAGTAGTAGAAGGTTCCGATGAGGCTACATTGTACAATGTGACCAACGTCCAATCACCACAAACTCCAAAAGTCTACCACCGCCTACCAACAGGATTTGTCTTTCTGAGTCTTTCTGGCAAAACGATGCAACCAGACAACGTTGCTGAACTTGACGATGAAAGCATACCCGCAAACGATCTCTACACAAAAACATACAATGACGGAAAATGGTATGTACAAGCGGCCAGTTTTAAGAGTAAAAGTGACGCACAAAATTTAGCAGAAAAGATTCAAAATAAAAATATTGCTTCAAAAGCGTATATTGTTCTACGCAATGGGTGGTACGCAGTACGACTGCCTCCACAAGAAGAACGCGGCCTTGCAAAACAACAAGATAGACAATTGCGACGAAAACTGCATTTAAAGCCAATGATTAAAAAAATTCAATGAGCACATCAGTTATCAACACATTGATATTCTGTGATATTTAGTGAATAGCCCCAGATGCAATCCTCATCGTTATACACTGAAAAGGGGCAAGCCCTTTCAATAATCAAGCCAATAATAACAATCTAACTAACACAAATGATGCGTTTACTTGCTATTGCCGCAGGCGGTGCCATAGGCGCTGTACTGCGTTTTTGGATATCGACTAGCATCTACAGCCTTTTAGGCAGTGAATTTCCTTATGGCACCTTAGTTGTCAACGTATTAGGGTGTCTACTGATGGGATTTTTATACACCTTCATGCTAGAACACTTTACCAGTGTTGAATGGCGAGCCGCTTTACTGGTCGGTTTATTAGGCGCGTTTACCACCTTTTCCACCTTTTCTCTGGAAACACTGAACCTCTTAACGGCCGGCGAACACACCAAAGCCTTATTGAATATCTTTATCAGTGTTGTAGTGTGTTTATCAGCCACTTGGTTAGGTATGCAATTGGCAAGACAATTATGAAACCAATCACAATGGTACGAGTCTACCTCAACGAAGGAAAAGGGCAACGATTAAAAAAATTATTGAAGTATCTACACGACGACAGCCAAGTCTGCGGTGTCACGGTATTACGAGGCATCAGTGGTTTTGGTCAATCGGGAAAAATCCATGCAGCCCATTTGGTAGACTTATCTTTAGATTTACCCGTGATAGTCGAATTTTTTGATACACCTGAAAAAATAACCCCGATTTTATCCCATTTAGAAGAGCTGATTGAACCGAATCATATCGTGTATTGGCCTGCTTCTGTTATTGATAAATAGCACCATTTGTATGGGCAACCACAAGGGATTGCCCTATAAACCTCTTTTATAGTATGGAAATAAATTGTGGTTACCCTTGAAATTGAAGCTTTACAACGAAACGACCCCAGTGCCTTAAAAAGCCATTGTCAATTTATTGATCAGATGTGTTTTATGCCAAGACAATTGAGCCGCCAAGTTATCATGGTGGAGCGTTAATTCGCCTTCATGTACTTCGGCAACCATGTAATAATCATTCAGTGAGTTATCGAACACATAAGCCCGGTTAACCAGCAAGCAGGCATCAAAGAGTTGCTCCATAGTCCTTTTATAGCGTGGCACTATTTTTTCTGCCGGCACGCCATGACCCCCCAGTTTTTCACGATTCTTAACACGCTCTTTGTTGATGTTAGGATTTTCAACGCCAACAAAGTAAAGATAAGTCCGGTAGCCGGCTATTTTGGCACGCTTTAGAAAGTCTAAATGGGAAGGGTGTGACATGACACTTTCGTATGTCATAGATTGAGCTTCAAGCAACAGTTGCTCTCTTTGCAATACTGCAGCTTGTTGTGCAGCCTTGGCACGAGTCAGTTCATCACCCTCCAATGTCAGGGCTATTTCGTCCGGATTCACATAAACGCCTAAGCTAACCTGTTTTTGTAGGATATCTGCTGTGAATGTTGATTTACCCGAACCATTCGGACCGGCAACCAATCGCAATCTTGCTCTACTCAGTTCGCCCACTCTTGGTTTTTTTGCCATCATCACACTATTCCTCAATAGGTATTTTTGAGGGGTTCGGTATGACCATCAGGATAAACCCAGACAATCTGGCCGTCTCGAAGTTCGGTCACACGAAATCCGTGTTGTTTGGCATTATTGTATGCCTTTTGTCCTGCCAGAGAAGCAATGGCTTTGAGTTCATCAGTGGTTAAATCCTCAATGTTCTTGCCAGCTACCTGACTTAAATCAACCTCTTTGCTCATTGTCTTGTTCTCAAAATTCAATTGACCCATTTTTAATTTCCCCAGGTTGCACCCTCATCGTTATACATAAGTCGAAATTAATCGTTGCAAGTTAAAAGTTTCTAGTGTTCAAAACCGTTTAAATTTGAACTATAAATTATTACAAATAACAAACATTTAATCCCAAATATTCACATTTGCAACGAACAACGATTTATTTTTCA
Organism: Candidatus Parabeggiatoa communis; assembly: GCA_035871815.2. Taxonomy (GTDB): domain Bacteria; phylum Pseudomonadota; class Gammaproteobacteria; order Beggiatoales; family Beggiatoaceae; genus Parabeggiatoa; species Parabeggiatoa communis. The sequence continues at coordinate 133 of JAYQWI020000003.1, read as the reverse complement.
CTTTTATTTCAATGACTTAAATACTTGTGTCTAACGATGAGTTGCACCTGGGGCTATTCACTGCAAAGTTGCGAACTGTGCTACGCCAAATGACAATTTTACGGTTTTTTTCGTTCCAAATTTATTTTGCGGT
>JAYQWI020000002.1:0-4299 GCA_035871815.2 Candidatus Parabeggiatoa communis | reverse complement strand
TTAGGAAATAATAACATTTAAAAATGAGGGCTGAATTGGGGTACCCCCAAAACGAATCGCCACTCTTTGATTTTAAAGAGAATTTTTGATATTAGTCTTAATTCTCAAAGGGTCTTTATAACTAACGGTTTTAACCGCGTTTTCAAATTTTTTGAATTGCCGGAAAAAAAAAGTCATTTAATCGCATTATTTAAGAGTAAAATCAATCACAAAGCTTACGCATTTTTGACACTTTTATAAGCTTATAGTTCATAAGTGATTTATAGATAAGTCTTTGAAAATAAAAGTATTTCCATAAATTTGCATTTTACTTTTACAAATTATTTTTACTGTGGTTTTTAACTCGCTAACTTATTGATTTTTAAAGCATTAACGTTAATGCTTTGCTTTCCTCTCTTGTTCTCTCTGAGATGCTTTCTTATTATAGACTTGATCATCTTTTTAATGCAAGCACAAAATTCCCCAATTTCTCAACTCAATTCCTTTCTTCACACTCTAAAACCCAATGATATAACGCTGATTATACTGATTGTCATGATTGACGCTGATTAATTGCAATTGTATTAATTATATATAAAGCGGGCCGTCTTAAATAGGTAATGGCGATTTAATAGTGTCGTGAAGAGAATTAAACATTAATCATTGAAAATTAATCATCACCTTGCCCTTATGTTAGGGCCATTTTAATAATATTTTTTAAATGGTGGGCTACCTATTTTTAAATTTAAATTGGGCAGGCAACAAAAATACAAAACCCACCCTACAAGCCTTCTATTTACAACGTGCCTGTTGATAGGCTGGTACATCAAGTATCCCGCTGTCTAACCAAGGATATTGACCTGTTTGTTTATAAACATGTTCTCTGACCACATTAGCCGATATACCCGCTAACTTATTGACTAATAAAGAAAAATAGTCAATATCATCTATTGTCACTAATCGGTGCGATTGATTAGTGTGAACCAAATCCCCTCTTAAATTTAACACCATATTCAGGCACTTTTTCGCATCTTCACAACTCATACCCGGCCATGCCCACTCTGATGATAAACGTTTTATGCCAATAATAGAGGCAAATAATTTATCAACGTTATCGGGGCGGGGTGATTGAAACGTATCGACATATTGTTTCATCACTTCTTCTTTATTCTCTCGTAATAATCTAATCCAGCCATCACCGGCTAAATGCCAAATATCTTGTTTCCAGAGATGAGCATCCCAATTTTCTCGCACCTTTTGTTTTCGCCGTCTCACTACGTCATTATCAAAACTATCAGGATGAGGGGGTTGTAATTTCTGTGAACTGAGCATTTTCACTTGAAGCGGGAAAACATCTGGGTTTTCAGCATGAGCCAACATAAAATCAAAAGCACTGGTGACTAATTGTTTGATATATTCATCCCAGCAAGTGACGATGAATATAATTCCTTGTTTGATCAAGATTTCTGTGGTACAGGGTTCACCACTTGCCGTTTTCAGAGAATGAGTTGAGACATGAGCATAAATAGTCATTAAAGTAGTCAGCTCATCCATATTTTCCATATAGGCATCAATAGGAGGCGCTATATTAAGTTGAGGGTTTTCAGGCATTATCAACTCCCAAGAGCATTTGATTGAGTTGAGTAGATTTTATCCACGCCCTTCGAGGTGAGCATAATCGTATTGCGAACCGGTTTAACAATTCCCGTCGCTATCATCTTTCTAATGGTATCCTGAAAAACGGCCTTTTGTGGCTGCGTCAGGGTGGGATAATAAATTAAGCTCAACCATCTCGCGGGTAAGGCCCGATGTTCATCAAGATTGAGGGCCTTAAATTTTGCCAAGATGTCATTGGCTACCTTATCGTTTTCTGTACTCATTTTTTAAGTCCTCTTTTTGAGCGTTTTGAGTCGAATAGAACGGGTTTTCTTGCGATTAAAATCGATCTAAACGCTAAAGACGCTAAAGACGCTATGCTGAATTCGAAACATCTCTTGCGCCTCTTGCGCCTCTTGCGTCTCTTGCGTTTGCCAATAAAATTGGCAACCCTGAAGAAAAGCTGAGCTAAAAAGGCGCATCAAGCGCCCAATCAACACACTCTAGTTGAGACTTTAAAACTCAGAGCTTGCCCATCATCCCTCGCTCACTTCACCTTAAAAGCACTCGTCCCCAACTTCCACTGTTTACGGTGCGCGAACGGTTCAAGGCCCTGGGGCAGACGCAACAAATAAACGGTATAATCCCCTCTTGGCAATTCGGCACTCACTGGCAATTCAATCGCAACCTCACTGCTTTGCCATACGGGCAATGTCTTCCCATCAAAAGGCACGAAGCCATTTAAATACTTTAAAACAAAAACGGTCCCATCTGCTAAAGTGATGGCAACATATTGTTGTTGTTTTGGCGGTAATGAGGGCAATGTGACACGCAAAATATCGCCATTGTGATACACCGTTTGGTTCGTGATGGGGGCGGCCTTGTCTGAGGCAGTCCCTTCAAGAAGGGCGTAACCCGTCAAGATTTCTGACCAATCGCCTTCCATGCTTTGGGCTTGGTAGAGGATTTTCCAGTCGCGCGCGGTCTGGAATTGATCGTAGTCAATTTGATAACGTTTCAAATCGTCATTGGGGAGCAAGGTGAGTTCGCGCCGCCTGAAATCCGTGTTTTTCCCTTGAGAGGCTGTGACGTTATCCTGTTCATTGACTAATATCGCCCGTACTTTCTTCATGCGGTTAAAGTCGGGAATGGCTTTCACCCACAATGTGGCGCTGGTTTGTCCTTTTGCCAGTTTAATTGGGGGATGCACGCCCGTTATTTTGGGGGGCTGAGCGCCTTGTACTTTTTTGCCGCCAATGTAAGTGCGACGGGCAAAACGACCATCATTGCTGGCATATAATCCATCTTGGTTATCATCCAATTGAGGCTGTTGTTTGCCGTCAAAACTTTTTGATTCAATGTTGATTGCACTTTGAGTATATTCAAACGCTTCGCCGAGACTTTGTCCCCGTCTTAATTCCCGAATCAAGCTATAAGAAAAACGACCCGCTTTTACCGTACTCATTAAGCAGCTCTCAGCATCGGTACTGGTAACCACGATACGGTTTTTCACCCCTGCTAACTCATCCAAAAACGAACCTGAATAACAGGTATCCAGAATAATGATTTGTTTCACGTTTCTGGGGAGTGGCGCAAGTAAGGCCTTAAGTTCTTGAGCAGACAACTCTACGCTACCATATCTCAGATGCAGCACATCCTGATTGGCACGACCATGCAAATAGAATAGGAATTGTTGACCCGCACGCAATGTTTCACTGGCTTGAGCCACCGCTTGTTGTAATTCCCTTTTCGGATCACGCATCGGAAAATCTTGCCGACTCGCATCAGTGTAGCCTGTCGCTGGCACAACGGGTGGATAAGGGTTCATATAGATAATATCGCTATCCGAAAAACCAATGCGATGGAGAAAACGATACATCTCTGTCGTCGAATCATTGGTGTATGAAAAAAGCGTATTGCGATCTTGTTCACCACCGGCCGCGATAATGATGGCTTTGCCTAAACCACTGGGTTCGAGGTTCACTTCATATTGTTTACCGACTTCTGCAAGGGCTGAAGCCACATTGACAGGCGGTTTAACGACCTCCTTTTTTGCCAAGTTAGCCAAGCGAATCGCCTCATTTTCATTTCTTGTTTTAAGGATTTTCTTGACAATATCCGGGCGTTTGTAGGCCGCATATAATGCGCCAGCAGGGTAGAAATGGGCCGCTTTATCTTTCCCCTTGTTGACATGCCAGCCAATTAAATTATCCGCATTGTCAGCCGATGTCATATAATAACCAGAAGCTGTCCAAGCAATCCAACGTTTACCGTCTTTATGGGGAAAGAAAGCGAGTAATTCTTGGCCATTATCAAGGTTATACCACCGAATCGTGCCATCGGCATAAGCGGCCACGGCCTTTTTGCCATCACCTGAAATATTGACACCCCAAGCCTCCGAAGGCGTGGCCACTTTCCAAATGAGCTGACCTTTAATATCAAACAAACGCAAATACCAGATTGTACCCAATAGAAACTTCGACTTATCGGGCGCGATAGCCAAAGAACGAGCGGTTTCATATTGTTTTAAGGACAACGCTTTGCCATAGTGTTTTGGCGAGGCCGTATTTTTCCAACCCGTGATCGCTAAGCTGGTGGTATCGGGTGATCTGAGATGCCTATCCGGTTGGGGATTTAAAATCAGGCTTTGTTCAGATACTGAAAAACGGGCAGGGCGTTTACCCCCATATTCAAAACCAAAGTGAATGGTATTGCCATCGTGAG
>JAYQWI020000001.1:0-5160 GCA_035871815.2 Candidatus Parabeggiatoa communis | reverse complement strand
GCAGGAACAGTAGTTGATTTCCCGTTTCTTCAATGAGTCGAATATGTGAACTGCGATCCACATAAAAATAGTTTTCGGTTCTCAGTAGATAAAAATCACTGAAGCCATAAGGCCATTTAAGCATAATAAAAACTCCTTTGATAAAATCCAAAACCGGATTAATATATCAAAAAACGAATGATGATTTATTAATCAGCGTAAATCATGACAATCAGTGTATAGCATTTTTCGATTGGGTTAAAGACAAAAAAGGGCAACCACAAGGGCTTGCCCCTACGATTGATTAATTAAACAATAAAATTAATAAAATCAATAACCTATTTAGCAATTGAGAAAATAATGACTGAGGGGTGCTATTTATAACGCAAGAGACGCAAAGATTTGTTTTTGACACAGAGCGTTTTTAGCGTCTTTAGCGTCAAAGCGCGTTTATTTCTTTTTCAATCAGACTAGAAAATTTTGTTCAGTTTAATTGTGCTACCTTCTGATAATAAACAAGCCGTTTCACCCTTTTCCTACCTTGGACGGCATATTATTGTGGTCAGACTGATTTCGCGAATGGGTGGCGATGCGGTAAGGGTGGGTTTTAATTCCAATATGATATTAGCTGGGGCAATAAAATTTGTCACTGTTATCGTTGGATAGCTCAAAGGGCCAAGTAATGCTTGCCAATTTTGCCCATTTTCGTTTAAAAAGCTTACAGCAAGGGTGTCCGCTGTATTTCTCAACATCACAAACGTGTTGGGTAATGCTGGTGAAGTCCAAGCGCCATCGTAAGCGCCAGTAATAGGCAGGGGAACATATTTGGCGATAAAGTCAAGAAATGTCGATACTCGCGTGTAGACACCATAAGCATCGGGCCCAGCACATCTTGCAGCCCCTTCTGTCTTGTGACCGCCAAAGCTGACAATACCCACTTGTTGCCATTGGTTTTCTTTAAATACTAGCAATGGGCCACCACTGTCATTCTGACAAGTGTCTTTTTTTCCGGCTTTAAAACCAGCACACATCATGCTGTCAAGAATTTGGTATTCACCTTGATACGTTGCTTGACAGGTTTGATTAGAAACGATGGGTAATTCAACTTCTTGCAACATGTCTGGAAAGGCACCGTCTGGTTTGGCTTCTATCAGGCCCCAACCTAAGGCTGTTGCCAAGGTATTTGGTTTAATCTCCACATTATCTTTGAGAGGTAAGGTGATCAGGGGTTGTGTGGCGGGTTCTTTCAATTGCAGTAGTGCAATGTCAAAATGCGAACTAGGATGGCAGGGATTCCATCGCGGATGTTGAATAACCCGATTAATGGCAAGGCGTTCTCCTTGTTCATGGGTAGGATTTCGTTTATGCAGCCCAGCGACTATAAACATATCATCCCCGGTTAATGGCGGAATCATACCATCGACACAATGGGTTTCACAATCCGCTTCACAATACGCTTGACAATGTGCTTTATCAAGCTTAAATCCTTCAACACAACGCGCTTCACAACGCGCTTTACAAGGTTTATAATACGTCTCTTCAAGGTTAAATAGTTCTTTAAACCCATCTACACAATGCGCTGCGGTTAAAACCCAGTAGGGATGTATTAAAGAACCACCGCAAGAAGCCGATTTTCCTTCTGGATCACTCGTATATCCAATATACACGATCCCGGGCCACACACCTTCTTGTGTATCTTTACCCCCGATAATTCTGAGCGAAGGGTGTGGGTTTAATTCTGCACTGGCAAGGGATGGCCTGTTGGGCTCTGCGACGGTTTCTTGAGTGACTATCACTGTGGCAAGAAGTAGCATACATCGATTAAAATTAGATTTCATAGTAGTAGAATACTCTTTTGGCTCAATATTGTTTAAAAAAGTTAACATAACAATTAAAGATATTAACATTTTTTGTGTAATAATATAGCGTTTCCCGATTGAATGAACCGAAGGTCAGCGAAGCTAAGTACAAATTTAATTTTTATTACAAACTTTGCGAAGGCCCTTTTCGTTCCAATTTATTTTGCGAAGGCTATTTTTGTTATAAACTTGATTCGTTTAAAAAAAGTATACTTTATTCAATCGGGAAACACTATAGCATACTGATAATGCTGATTGTCATGATTTGCGCTGATATTTTAATCAGTGTTAATCAGGCCATAATCCGTCAAATCAGCGTTCTATATATCTCCAAAATTTGTTAGAAGCTGCAAAATTTTAACATGAAGGCCTTAAAAAATGATTTTACATCATAAAAAATTATACACCATAGCAATGGGTTTATCACTCCTCCCCATTATCGTTCATGCCGATGTTGTTTTTGATGGCACACTGGGCGCAGGCGAAGCGTTACCTGGGCCTGACTTTGCTGTTGAGGCCCGTTTTGGCCAACAAGTTGGGCCTAATCTCTTTCACAGTTTCGAGTCTTTTAATCTTAATAGTACAGAAAGTGCTACTTTCACGGGCCCGGCTGAGATTACCCACATCATCAGTCGCGTAACGGGTGGACAGCCTTCATTCATTGATGGTGTATTGAGATCATATGTGCCCAATGCTGATCTCTATTTTCTCAATCCACAGGGGATAATGTTTGGCCCGAATGCAGGTATCAACATTTCAGGCTCACTCTATACCAGTACTGCTGACTACCTCAAATTAGGGGAGACAGGCCGTTTTGATGTGACGACACCAAGTCATTCATTGCTAACCGTAGCTCCCCCTAGTGCATTTGGTTTTTTAGAGAAGATTCCAGCAAGCATTACTGTAGAAGGGGGTCTGTTAGTTCTGCCAAATGAAGAGATGATAGATCGCATGTTTAAAGGCGAAGATGTGGTTAGCACCACTTTGAGTTTGGTGGGAGGAAATATAACGATTAAGGATGGTCTAATATTGACTTATGGCAATGATATTCATCTAGTGAGTGTTGCTTCAGCTGGGGAAGTGCCCCTCGATCCGAGTCAATTGACGGACGAGACTTTTGCTGCTTATGGGAAACTGAGTATTACCAATACTGCTGATTTCAATAAGGGAAGTTTTGCTAATCTTGATGTGAGTGGTTTGGGTGGCGGTGAGGTTTTTATTCGCGCAGGAGAAGTTGTCTTGGACAATGGTTTCATTTATGCCGATACCTGGCAGAACAAAGCGGGACAAGGTATTACGGTTCATGCCAATGAGGCATTAACCCTGAAAAATGGCTCACGGATTACGACAGAATCCTTAGATTATAGCACTGCGAAAGACCCTTCTGTTCAGGGATTGAATAGCTCTTTCACTGGCCATGCTGGCAATATAAGCGTCTCTGCAAATGATATCACTCTGACAGAGGGCTCACAAATTCAAAGTCTTAGTAAAACTGCGGGTAATGCGGGCAATATTGCTATTTCTGCACAAAATAAGCTTTCTTTAATAGGTGGTGTTGATAACCCCATAGGAAGAATTAACAGTGGCGTGTTAAGTAATACCGTTTCATATGGTAAGGGGGGCGATATGCAGATTTCTGCTCAGCATTTAGTTATGGAAGAAGGGGCTACAATACGGGGAGAAACATGGGGATTGGGAGATGCGGGCAATGTATTCATCAATGTGGATACTTTTAGCCTCTCAAAGGGTGCTGAAGTTAATGTCAGTGCTGGTTTTTCTGGTGTTGCTGAACGCTGGAAAGAAGGTACAGGTAAAGCAGGCCAGTTGACAGTAGTCGCTAAAGACGCTGTGGAAATTAGTGGAGCATCAGGAGAAGAAGGCAGGAAGAGTGGTTTTCTTAGCAATGTATTTAATCACGGTCAAGGCGGAACAATCGATATCACGACACCGACTCTGAGCGTGACAGAAGAAGGCACCATTCAGGCTGGAAGCCAACGCTGGGGGAATGCGGGTAATATTCTCTTGAACGTTGGTAGCTTAAAGGTCAGTCAGAATGGTTTGATTACTGCTGAAACTTTGGGGGATGGTTTAGGAGGGAGTGTGGATATACAAGCAAACCATGTCCATCTTGCGGAGAACGGCGCTATTAAAGCCAATAGTCAAGCTAAAGGATTTGCGGGTAATATTAAATTGACCTTGACAGATAAACTAACGATGAATAAGGGTTTACTCCAAACTGCCGCAGAAAGTGCCGATGGTGGCAATATTGCCATTACCGCTCAGAATTATCTGTATTTAGTTGACAGTGATATTTCGACCAGTGTCGGGAGTGGATTAGGAGGCGGTGGTAATATCACTATGGATCAAGAATTTGTGGTACAAGATGAAAGTCCTATTATCGCCGAAGCTCATGGGGGGCCAGGCGGTAATATCAATATCGCGACAACGGGTATTTATAAATTTTCAGAGACTTCTGTAAAGAATCGCATTAGTGCCTCATCCCAATATGGCGTTGATGGTATTGTGGAGATTAATAGCCCAGTTCACAATGCTATGGAAGATATAGCCCTCTTGGGAAGCGATTTTTTAGATGTCAGTGGTTTACTGAATACACCATGTAGTCAGGGCATTGCGGAACCACTCAGTAGTTTTGTGATGCTTCACAGTGAGGGTGAGTCAAATGCGCTAACTGATTTATTTCCAAGTGGACTGTTTCCATTACCGCCCGTAAACCTGCGAACTTCGCTGAATATTGATGACTCGACAGCGGTTTCCCCTAATCAATTGAGTATGTTGGTGGGGTGTCGTAATCCATTGTCATTCCACGGGGGATGAACAGGCTTTGAAGAATGAATGATGAATTGTTCAATTCGTTCATCATAGCTGAACGGGAAAAACTTGAAGATTGAGTGATATAGCGTTTTCCGATTGAATAAAGTACAGAATCAATCATAAAAAAATTAATTTTTCTTCCCTTAAAATGTAAGAAAACTTGTGCTTCAGTACTTATAGTCTTGCCAGTTTATCATTTTCCATAACCTCTTTTTAAACGCTAAAGACGCTAAAGACGCTAAAGGCGCTAAAGATGCTCAGTAAGAAATCGCGTCTCTTGCGTCTCTTGCGTTTCTTGCGTTATTTAATTTAATCATAACTGATAATTACCACCGTTGCCACCATTTCTTGCCAGCTTGACAATAGTAAATGGAGTCTGAAGCCAGTCTAAAGTCTTCGGCTTGTTTAGTTAAATGGGGATTATAAAACGGGTCGTTTTGCAAAATGGTACCCCAACGCTGTTTCATGTAGGCTTCTTCTTGGCGTAAAC